>CAYTQL010000013.1:15985-18634 GCA_964439555.1 uncultured Planctomycetaceae bacterium
ACTCCATGGTCATCGTCGGCCCGAAGCTGTTCAGGGCCTCGATGTAGTTGGCGCGTTCGAAGGCGGCCGGTTCGGCGCAGGCCTTCTGCGACAGGACGCCCTTCATCTGCTCGACGCTCTCGTAGCCCTTGCGGTCCATGTAGCATTCGAGCCCCTCGCGCATCGTCTTGAGGTGGTCAATCCCGTGACGGAAGAGCACCGAGGCGATCTGCGTCACGTCCGCCCCGGCCAGGAGCATCTTGGCGACCTCCTCGGCCGAGTGAATCCCGCTGGTGGCCGCGAGGGAGCAATCGACCCGCCCGTACATGATGGCGATCCATCGCAGCGGAAGTCGGGCGTCGGCCGGGGTGCTCAGTTGCAGGTTCGGGACCACCTCCAGCTCCTCGATGTCGAGGTCCGGCTGGTAGAAGCGGTTGAAGAGCACCAGGGCGTCGGCGCCGGCGTTGTTGAGACGCGAGAGCATGTTCGCCGTCGAGCTGAAGAACGGCGGGAGCTTGACGGCCACGGGAATGTTCAGTCCTTCCTTGACCGCCTCGAAAATGGCGACGTAGACCTCCTCGATTTCCTCGGCCGCGATGGACGCCTTGGTGGGCAGGAAGTAGATGTTCAGTTCCAGGGCGTCGGCGCCGGCGTCCTGCATCTTCCTGGCGTACTTAATCCACCCGCCGGCGGAGACGCCGTTAAGCGACGCGATGACGGGGATGTCGACGGCTTCCTTGGCCTTGGCGATGTGCTCGAGGTACTCCTCGGGCCCGAGCTTGAACTCCTCGACCTCGGGGAAGTAGGTGATGGACTCGGCGAAACGCTCCGCGCCGTATTCGAGGTAGTAGCTGAGCTCCTGGGCCTCGTGCTCGATCTGCTCCTCGAAGATCGACCAGAGCGTAACCGCCCCGGCGCCGGCGTCCTGCATCCGCTTGATCTGATCGACGTCCTTGCTCAGCGGGCAGGCGGAAACGCAGATCGGGGAGCTCAGATCGAGTCCCATGTACTTCGTGGAGAGGTCCATTCGTTCTTCTCGCTTTCCTTTTCGGTTCGCCCCTGTTCGTACTCGCACGTCAGGAAATGCTACTCCCGGGCCCGGTGGAATTCAAATTCCGCCGCCGCGCGTCCAAATGGGTTGACTTGCCCGGACCGGTTCGTAAACTGGAGGTTTCCGGTCGGCGCCGCAGGCGACGATCGGCAGTGCGACACCCGCGGCCGTGGCGGAACTGGCAGACGCGCAGGCTTCAGGTGCCTGTTCCCTTCGGGGAGTGAAGGTTCGAATCCTTTCGGCCGCATGACGGGTCCTCCGGGACCCGTTTTTGCTGCGCCCGAAACGCAGCGCCCCGGGGATCGTCGGGGACTCGCCGCGACGCCGGACGGGTCGCCGTCTCGAGCTGCAGCGGGCGTTTCCAGCCCTCGGGCAGCGGAAAGCAGCGTCGCTCGCTCGATTCCGCGTCGCCGGAGAAGGTCTCCTTGCCCCACTTCATCCATGCTTCCTGAAGCTCCATCGGCGTGGTTCCGCAGGCTTTGAGGGCCTGGCGCGACCTCTCCCCGCCGGTCAGGCGACCCGCGAGCCGGGGAAGGCAGGCGGGCTTCTGCGCATCGAGGTAAGCCACCAGCGAGGCGAGCTGGGCGTAGTTGTAGACGCTGGACCGCCGCTGGATCAGCACGGAGACGGGCTGAAAGAACCCGCCGGCGTCGGGGGCGATCTCGCGGGCGAAGTGCTTGACGTACGCCGCGCGGTCGAGCGACTCGGGGTGGACGCAAAGCTGGAGGTAGTTCGCCACGCCCTCCTGGAGCCAGTTGTGCCGCGGATATTCGACGCGGAGACGGGCGACGCGGGCCGTCCAGGCGTGGGTCGCCTCGTGGAGGAAGGTCGGGCGATCGACGCCGAACTTCGCCGACCAGCTCGCCATGGCGACGTCCTCAATGGTGTATCCGTCGCTCCGCGGCGGCGTGATGTACACCCGCAGCGACTCGCCCAGCCGCTCGGGCAGCTTGCGGTAGTCCGCCGGGCGGCGGAAGATCAGCAGCGACGCCGGCCGGGCCGCGCGGCGAACCTCCGCGTCGGTCCCGAAGTTCTCGCGCAACCAGCGGCGGGCGCGAAGGCAGCGGTCGCGGATCGCCCTGAGCTGCTCACCCGAAAGCTCCTCGACCGCATCGGTCATCACGACGAAATCGGAGGCCCGCGCGATGCGCACCGGTCGGTCGCCGAAGGCGAGTTTCCGCAGCCAGCGCCGCCCGTCGTCGGCGTCCGGCCGGCCGCGGAGCGTGATGTCGTCCAGGCGGAGCTCCTCGACCGGCGATTCGATCACCAGGCGCAGGGAACGGACCTCGGCCCAGTCGCCGACGCTGCGGTTGCCCCATCGCCAGAGCAGCAGCGGCTCGTCCACGCGCCGCCACCTCGCCTCGAGCGGAACGGTGAAGCGGCGCTGGAACATGACCGCCCCGTCGTCGTCCAGCGCCTGCCAGCGGAGACGGGCGGTCTCGGTCTCGCCCTCGGCGCGGACCCACGCGCGCAGCGTCTTGCGGACCTGCGGGTCGACGCCGTCGGCGACCGGGACGGTCACGCTCGGGCGAACGTCCTCCCGCTCGACCGGGCGCAGCCGGATGCACCCCGCCCCGCCGCCGGGGAGTTTCTCTCCCTGGAGCGCTAGCGCCCGCAGG
>CAYTQL010000014.1:0-18465 GCA_964439555.1 uncultured Planctomycetaceae bacterium
TCCGGCACGCCTGACCCAGGGTCATCGGCTGGGCCTTCTTCAGCCGCTCCAGGGACTCGGGGTCGTGGTCCATGTATCGCCGGAGCATGCTGTGCTCGTCCGACCAGAGCCCGGCCGAGGTGACGATGATGTCGAGCTCGTCGGCGCGGTCGTACGCCTCCTTGATGGCCTGGAGCGACTGGAGGCCTTCCAACTGCTCGGTGTGGACCAGCGCGGGGGCGCTGAGGCCCACGAAGCGGGTGTCCATCCGGGTGGAGGGGTCCTTGAGGAAGTAGGTGAAGAAAGCGCTGGGATCGGTGGACGGTTCGGCGACGTTGAACCCCGCCACCATCGCGTGGAAGATCACCGCCTCGGGCAGATCGGGCGCCGGCTCGTGGAGCAACTGGGCGAAGGACCGTGCGACCTTGCGCATCGCATGGCCTCCCGCCCATCCGATGTGGACCTCGTCGGCGTGGTAGGGGGCTCGGTGATGACCGCGGACCAACTCCATCAGCAGCCGCGCGCCCTGTTCGCCGACATCCTGGAAGACGCTCGTGTGGACGACCTTGACCCCCTGAAGCCACGGGTGCGCCTCCCGGAGCTCCTGCTGGAGGGCGAACTCGAGGGGCGGCTCGAAGCGGATCCAGCCCCGGGAGGCGGCGTGGGAGAGGAGCTGGTACGGCGCCTCACGGCTCATCTCGATCCCGTGCTCCTTCTTCATCAGCTCGACGATCTGCGTGGCGGGGTAGCCCTGGCAGAAGAACTCACACACCGCCGCGACCAGCTCGACCCGGTCGAGATCGCCGGACTTCGCGAGCTTCTTCTGAACCGCTTCCTTGGTCCTTTTCCGTCTGGGCATCGGGGTCTCCTTCCACAGCACGGGCTGTTTACAGTGAAACTGTGTGACCTGGGTTTCACACTATGTTCAATCTGTGCAGCACTGTGTGAGGGGTCCTTACAGAACGTCCGGAACAGAAGCTCGCTCTTCGTGAAGCTCTCACAGTGTTGCCGACAGTCGTTATTGTGTGTAGACAGTCGACTGTAAAAACAGAAATATAATGGCTTTACGTTCATTATCCTCTTGCCGTCCGCCGCGGGGTGACGGTAATCTGGAAGCAGCACCGGGAAAGGGCGATTGAGTCGTCCGCGTGATGGTTGCTGCATCTGTTCCCGAACCTAATAGATACTGTGAAGCGATAGCGGTTGGCAAGGGAAATACTGTAGAACTTCCCGTCACTCGCCCGGGGGCGGGCATTTCCGGTTGGGAACAGGTCCAAAAAGTCGAGGCGGATTCGGCAAATCAATGCGCAGAACGCCCGGGGCGCTGTCTTGCTGGGTGGGCAGGTTTTTCGGGGCTCGAGCGTCGCCGCTGCGTGGAGCGGCCGGCGCCGGGCCGGGCCTCCGCGTCAGGTGGGTGTCGGAATGGGCAGCAGGCCGAGTCAATCCGGGACGAACGCCGATCGGCAGGAAGGACGGAGACAGTTGATGCGGCTTCTCGCGATGGGGGGGAAGCTGATCCGGCTCTGCCGGTTGCAGCGCCGGGCGGAAGAGGCGCTTTCCCGATGCGGCGACGACCTGATGGAGCTTCGCGAGGAGTTCCGCGACGTGACCGCTGGGGTAGCGCCGTGGCTCGCCGCGGGCGGGATGCCCGTGGTCGCACTGACCGACTCCGGGCTCGAGACGCCTTCGGACAGTACGCTCAAAGGGCTCGCCGAGCGCGGCGCGGTGGACGTTTCGATTTCGTGGGACGACGAGGACAAGCCCACCGTGGTCATCGACGACTACCCCCCGATGTACGACCTTGCGCCCCAGGAGGCCAGGCTCCTCCAACTGCTCCAGGAGGACAGCGGCGAGGTCACCGACGAGAAGGTCGGCTGGAAGTTGCCGAAGGACCTGAGCGAGGGCATGGAGAAGTTCACCGGCCGGCCGCTGAAGCACCACAGCCTGACCACCGCGATGTCGCGCCTGCGCAACTCCATGGAGCGCCAGCAGAACAACAGATACTTCATCCAGACCCACCGCGACAAGGGCTATCGCTTTGCCCGGCGCGTGCAGAAGTGATCGAACGTGACGCGGCGTGACCCGAGAAGATCTGCGAGTCCAACCTGCCTTTCCGCAGGGCTTTACGGACGCCGGGTCGCGTGATTTCCCATGCGGGCCCCTCCGCGTGGCGGGGCTCGCTAGGATCGGAATCGGGAGCAGGGAAATGGCACATTTATGGATCCCGCAAACGGATGCGGAACCCGCCTGGGGGGTGGTTCCGCTGGATGACGGTCCCGACGCTGTGTACCTCACCGGGCGCCTGGACCATCCTGTCACGGCCCGGCCGTTCCCGGGCGCCGAGGCGTACCTGTTCCGGCGCCCGGACGGCGACGGGCGGGAGAAGTGGGTGCTGTTCGTCTCGGCGGGGGCGTCGGTGTGTGTCAACGGGGCGCCGCTGGACCTGGCGATGCGCTGCCTGCGGGACCGCGACGAAATCCGCCTCCGGTCCGGGCGGATCTATTTCGCCGCGGAAGGCCGCCCGAGCGTCCGGCAGTTCCCGGGGCTCGATCGACCGGCGCTCTGCCCCCGCTGTCAACGCCCGATCGAGCCCGGGACCCCTGCGGTCAAGTGCCCGAACCCCGCCTGCGGACTGTGGTACCACCAGGACGAGGCGGCGGGCTTCCCCTGCTGGACCTACGACCGCGCCTGCAGCATGTGTGGACGCCCCACAACGCTCGAGGGAGGCTTCCGATGGACGCCGGACGAGCTGTGAGCGACGCTCCCGCCGCGGACCACGATCGCGCTCCGTGCCCCGCCCGGGCGGCGGAGAAGTCCGTTGTGGTCATCGGCGCCGGGAACATCGGCGCGGCGGGAATTCCGCATTTGGGGCGCAACCGGGCGATCCGGCGGGTGACGGTGATCGACCGCGACCGCTACGAACCGGCGAACCTCGCGGGGCAGGACATCACCCCGGCTGATGTCGGCCGGTCCAAGGCGGGCGTTCAGGTCCGGCGGTTGAAGCAGATCAACCCGTCCCTGGAGGTCGAGGCGATCGTCGAAGACGTGGCGAACGTGCCGCTGGGGCGACTGCGATGCGACGTGATCCTGGCGTGCCTGGACTCGAAGGCGGCGCGGCAGGTGGTCAACCAGGCCGCGTGGCGTCTCGGGACGCCGTGGATCGACGCCGGGGTCAACGCCGTCGACGGGCTCTTGGCGCGGGTCTGCGTGTACCTTCCGGGTGCGGAAAACGCCGCGTGCCTCGAGTGCGCCTGGGATGAACGAGCCTACGCAACGCTGGAGCAGGCCCGCCCGTGCGCGGGCGGGGGCGTCGAGGTCGCCCCGACGAACGCGCCATCGAGCCTCGGGGCCCTGGCGGCGGCGCTGCAGATGATCGAGTGCGAGAAGCTCCTGGCGGGGCGCCGCGAACACCTGCTCGCCGGACGGGAGGTCACGATTGACGCGCGGTCGCACCGGCATCTCGTGACCGCCCTGCGCCGACGACCGGACTGCCGATTCGATCATGGGAGGGCGAGCTTCGAGCCGCTCGATCTTCGGCCGGGGGAACTCACGTTCGGTCAGGCTCTCGACCTGGGACGTCGGAAGCTCGGGGGAGCCGGAGACGTCCGTCTTCGGGTCGAGAGTCGGCCGTTCGTGACCAAGCTCCTTTGCAGCCGGTGCGGCGTCGCCCGCGACGTCGTCGGGTTGCTCGGCCGCCTCGGCAAGGGGGATCGCCGGTGTCGCCGGTGCGACGCGGCGCTGGAGCCGATGGGCTTCCACACGACCGAGAGCCTGACCGACGCGGTCCGGGGGGCCCTGGCGGGACGCTCCCTGGAGAGCCTCGGGTTCCGCGCGGGCGACCTGTTCTACGTCGACGACGGACGGGGACGCGTTGCCGGGTTCATGATCGAATGTGACCGGAGGTGACCGTGTGAATCCTGCGAAACGTAACTGCCGGTTTCCCAAGGGTCTTGCGGGACCGCCGGTTTGTGATCCGGGGCATTCCCGCTCCCGGCGTCATCCCGCCCGGTAGGCTGGATGGCGAAGCAGACCAGCGAAGTGAGATGAGCCCATGAACGACAGGATCGCCGAGTCATTTCTGATGCAGCAGCGGCAAGCCGCCCTGGAACTGGTCTCCGAGAGCGACATCGTCGATGTCGAGCCCCTGGATGACCCGCCGCGGCATTACCTCACCTCCTTCCGGGCGCTCGGGCTGGTGTGCCTCCCGGACGGGCGGATCGCCGAGGCCGAGGGCTTCGAGGTCGGCATCCGCCTGCCCGAGGGCTACCTCCGCCGGGCGAATGCGGCGGAGGTCCTGACCTACCTCGGACCGCACCGGTCGCCCTGGCATCCCAACATCCGCCCGCCGTTCCTGTGCGTCAGGCTCGCGGCGGCCAGACCGCTGGTCGACCTGATCTACGCGTGTTACGAGCTGTGGACCTGGCAGCTCTACTACACCGGCGACGAAGGGCTGAACCACGCGGCCTCGAAGTGGGCCCGGGCGCAGGACCCCGGGCGGTTCCCGATCGACCCCCGTCCGCTGAAGCGGCGACGCGCGCCGGAACTGACCGCGAGCGGGGAGGGAGGACCGCGATGACTGTCACGTCTCCGGGGAGCATATACGAGGCGGTCGAGGCGGGGCTCGACCGGGGCGCCGGGCGGGTTACGCCGCTGGGCGCGGGACGGTGGAAGGCGTCGCCGGCGGCGGGCTCCACGCTGAGCATCGTGGTCCGCGTCGACGGGGACTGGCTCGTCCTTCGCGCCTTGATGGAAGGCGGTGAACCCGTCGACCGCGCAGAGGCCGAGCGCCTCCTCCGCCGCAATGCCTCGCTGGACTGGCCGGCGAAGTTCTTCCTGTGCGGCAGCGCCCCGCTCGCCGGCGTGATGGCCGAGGTCCTGCTGACGGGGGACGCGGAGACGCTGGAGCAGCGCGTCGCCCAGGCCTGCGGCAGCTTCGCCCGGGCGGTCGAAGCTTACCGGGGTCGGGACTCACAGGCGGTCTTCCGGTGGGGCGGCGCGGGGGACGCCTGCGAGCAGGCCCGCCTGGCGTCGCTCTGCGGCGAGGCCGGCTGGGCGGGCTTCGATCGCTCCGGCGGGCGCGTCGCGGCGCCGCTGGAGACGCCCGGGGACGCCGGCGAGGCGCTGGTGGAGGCGGGCCCGGACGGATCGGTACGGGCCTGGACGCACCTGGGCGAACTCCCCGACGCCCCAACCGCGGTACGCGAGGCGCTGGTCGATCTGCTGCTGCGGGTCGGCAGCGTCGTCCGACCGGTCCGCGCCGTGGCGGCGGAGCACGACGGCGCGCCGGGGCTGGGCTTCGAGGTGCTTCTCCCGCCGCCCGCCTCGGGCGAAGCGCTGGGCGACGCCCTCGCGGCGCTGTCGATCGCCCGCAGGCTCTGCGCGCGGGAGGCGAGGGCCCTGAACAACGAACTCATCGCACGGGAATACCTGCGGGCGCGTGCCCGCAACCCGGCAAATGAGCCCCCAGACAGGCAAGGAGAACAGCCATGAGCGATTCCGACACACTGACCCTGCACGTCCAGGACATGAGCGGCCAGCGGGAGTTCGTCGCCCGGGGCGTCTCGCGGGAGGCGACCTGGGGCGAAACGATGAACAGCATCGTCGCCACCATGTCGCTGCCGCGAAACACGCCCAGCGGCGAGACCGTCTGGAGCGGTCGGCTGGAACGTGAGGGCCGACACCTCCACACCAGCGAGATCGTCGGCGATTCGCTGGAAACCGGGGACCGCATCGTCCTTCAGCCCGAAGTCAACGCCGGCTGAGCCGCTCACGCGGCGCCGCAGAAAGGCAGAACCGTGGCTCAAAGCGACTACGCATACGCCCTGTGCCTCTACCACAACGACGGGACGCCCCTGGGACAGGTCCCGGTGGACGTCGACTGGGAGCCCGGACTTCAGTGGGCGCACCTCGAGGCCGTCCGGCGGGGGACCTTGCCCGCCGAGGCGGCGGTCGCCGACGGCGAGGTGCGCCCGCTCTGGGCCGCGGAGGCAGACAAACCGCGCGTGGATCGCCTCCGCCTGAGCCTTCGGGACCCCGGCGGGCGAGAGGCCGCGCTCGAGCTGGCGGCGTCGCCGTACTTCACGATCGCGGCGCGACAGGCGTCGGCCTGTTTCGTCGAACGCGGGGACCTGGCGGCGGGCGACCTGTTCCGCTACACGGTGACCGCCTGGCCGGCGGAGCGACCTCCGAAGGCGGCTTCGACGCTGAATATCGAGCAGATGCGACCGCCCCTGCCGTTGCGGGAAGAGGCCCTCGAGGGGCTGCTGGACTCGGCCGGGCCCGAGGGACAGATCGCCTCGATGGACCTCCCGGTGCTTCTCCCGGAGGCGGTCCGGGCCCAAGCCGCCGGGCTCGCGCGGCGCGCCGGGGCGGTGGAGACCGGCGGAATCCTCATCGGGCATCTCTGCCGGGACCCCCGGACGCGGGCGTTGTTCTGCCGCGTCACCGCGCAGGTCCCGGCGCGGCATACGCGCTCGGAACTGACCAGTCTGACCTTTACGGCCGAAACCTGGTCGTCGGTGCGGCAGGCGATCGAGCTGCGCCGTTGCGGCGAGATCATGCTCGGCTGGTGGCATTCGCATTCCTTCCTGAAGGAATCCTGCCGCGACTGCCGCAAGAAGGCGGACGGGTCCTGCCGCGCCAGCGCCGCCTTCCTGTCCGACACCGATTGCACACTTCACCGTGCCTGTTTCCCCCGGGCCTACAGCCTCGCCCTCGTGGTCGCCGAAAGCCCGTGCGCCGGGCTCGAGTACGCCCTGTTCGGGTGGCGCGAAGGGATCCTGCGCCGCCGGGGGCGCCACGTAATCGGCGAGCCGACTTGCGAAGTGAAGACCGCCGGGAACAACGAAGGAGCCGGCCATGTCGCGGAATGCTGAAGTGCGAACGATGATGAACCTGGTGTTGACCTTCGGTGACGGGGCGCCCTCGCTCGAGCAGAAGCTCGCGCTGGTCGCGAGGCTTCGCGAACGGTCGGCCGACGCGGCCGCGCTGGTGGACCGGATCCTGCTCGACGGACTGGGGAACTCCCACCGCGGGCTGGCGGAGTCCCGGGAGCGCCTGGAGGGCCTGGAGAAGATCGTCGAGGAGCTCACGGCGCCGCCGCTGTACCCGGGCACCCTCCGCCGCATCGTGGACCACGCCAACGGCCCGCGGGCCGAGGTGACCTGCGGCGGCGCCCGACGACTCGTCGTTTTGGGGCCCGAGCTGGAGCCCGGGGAGCTCGCCGCCGGTGACGAGGTCATGCTGAACAACCAGCGGAACGTCGTGGTAGAGCGGTTCGCCGCCGGAGCGCCCGCGTGCGGGGAGGTCGCCGTCTTCCAGCGGTGGTTGGCGGACGGGCGGCTGGTCCTGAAACACCGGGACGAGGAGATCGTCGTGGGCGCCTCGGTCGAGCTGTCCGATGCCGACCTCTCCCGCGGCGACCTGGTGCGCTGGGAGCGGTCGGCGGAGCTGGCCCTGGAGAAGATGCCCGCCGGCGACGAAAGCGCCGAGTTCCTCATGGACTCGGTTCCGGACATCCCGCTCAGCGCGGTCGGCGGGCACGGCAGCGCCCTTCGGGGGCTTATCGACGTACTGGTCGGGTACCTGATGGAGCCCGAGCTGGCGCACCGGTACGGGATCTCCGGGCAGAGAACCTGCCTGCTGGTCGGGCCTCCCGGGTGCGGGAAAACCCTGATGTGCCGTGCCGCGGCCGCGGAAATCTCCCGGATGACCGGGCGCCCGTGCAGCTTCGGCGTCGTCAAGCCCGGCGGGTGGGAAAACCCCTACGTCGGCGTCACCGAACGGAAAATCCGTGAATGCTTCAGGGCCCTGAGGAAGGCGACCGAGAAGGGCCCGGCGCTGCTGGTGCTCGACGAGGTCGAGACGGTCGGGCGCATCCGCGGCGGGCTGACCGGGCGTCATGCGGACAAAGCGCTGGGAGCGCTGCTCGCGGAGGTGGACGGCTTCGAGGACCGCGACAACGTGGCGATCGTCGCGGCCACCAACCGCAAGGACCTCATGGACGAAGCGCTGGTCTCCCGCCTGGGCGAGACGGAAATCCAGGTTCCCCGTCCGCACGCGAGCGGCGCGCGGGAAATCTTCAACATTCACCTGCCCCTCGACGCGCCGGTGAACCCGAACGGCTCGGCCGCGCGGCAAACCCGGCGGGACATCGTGGAGACCGCCGTTTCGCTCCTCTACAGCCCGAACGCGGAGAAGGAGCTCTGCGAACTGCATTTCCGGGACAACTCGACCCGCAGGGTCTCCGCTTCGGACCTGCTCAGCGGGCGCGAGATCAAGCAGATCTGCTTCCGGGCCTGTCAGACGGCGTATCTCCGGGAGGTCCGGGGCGGGAGCCCGGGGGTCACCACGAACGACATGCGCGACGCGATCGCCGAGACGCTCAAGAAGCTGCGCACGACCCTGACGGTCCGGAATGCACATGCCTACCTTCCCGACCTGCCCGAGGACATGGACGTGGTCGACGTCCGGGTGATCGACCAGAAGGTGGATCGCCCCCATCGCTACATCAACGCCCCGGTGATCGACCCGGTGGCGGACGAAACGCCCCTGGAGACGACGGAGGTGGACGGATGAACGGCGCAACGCGTTCCGAACCCGAGAGAACCGGCGCGGCGGGTCTCGATTGCCCGCCCAAGCTCTGCGGCGCCGACGTGGAGTTCGGCAACTTCATGGCCGACTTCAACGGGCCCGGTTCTTCATGCGCCGAAGCCAGCCGACGGCTCCTGGGGGAGATTCGCGGCGTCGGCTCGAACGGCGGATGGTCTTCGGGCGGAGGCGGGGGGGGCGCCTGGTCGAGCTGCGGCGGGCTGTACGACCCCTATGCGACGCCCGCCGCCGACGGGTACGGCGCGGCGCCCGCGGGTTCGCAGGACTGGGGGCGCAAGTTCCTCCCCTGCAACGGCGGATGCGTGTACATCGACCTCCAGCATCTCGAGGCCTGCCTCCCCGAAGTCAGCAGCGCCTACGACCACCTTGCCGCCTGGGGCGCCATGCTCCGGATCGTCGGCGAGGCGATGGATCGCGCCAACGCCGCCCTCCCGGATGAGCGCCGCATCCAGGTGCTCGCCAACAACAGTGACGGACGGGGCAGCAGCTACGGCAGCCACACGAACTTCCTCGTCTCCCGGCGCTGCTGGGACAACCTCTTCCACCGCAAGATCCACCACATGCTCTACCTCGCGAGCTACTTCGCCAGCAGCATCGTCTTCACTGGCGCGGGCAAGGTGGGCAGCGAGAACGGACGAAACGCGGTGGACTACCAGGTCGCCCAGCGGGCCGACTTCTTCGAAACGCTCACCGGGCCGCAGACCACCACCAGACGTCCCCTGGTCAACAGCCGGGACGAGTCGCTCTGCGGCCGCGGCGTCCGGGCGGACGAGCCCGGAGGCGACCTCGCCCGCCTCCACGTGATCTTCTTCGACAACACGCTGTGCGACGTCTCCAGCTTTCTCAAGATCGGCGTCACGCAGGTCGTGCTGGCGATGATCGAGCAGGAGTTCGTCGATCCCGGTCTGCTGCTCGACGACCCGCTGCACGCCGTGGTCTCCTGGAGTCACGACCCCGAGCTGCATGCCCGGGCGCGGTTGAGCGGGGGCGGGGCGTACACGGCCGTGGAGGTCCAGTCGGCCGTTCTCGATCATGCGCGGCGGTTCGTCGAGTCCGGGCGGGCCGAGGGCGTCGTGCCCGACGCCGAACAGATCGTGCAGCGTTGGGCGGAGGTGCTCGAGCAGCTTCGGGCACGGAACTTCGAGGCCCTTGCCGGGCGGTTGGACTGGGTGCTCAAACGCGCCATCCTCCGCGAAGGACTCGATTCCCGCGGGCTTCCCTGGGACGGTCCGGAGGCCAAGCACCTCGACCACCTCTACAGCAGCCTGGACAGACGCGACGGGCTCTTCCTGGCGTACGAGCAGGCGGGCCTCGTCGAGAAGTTGATTTCCCCCGCCCGGGTGGAACGCTTCGTCCACGAACCGCCGGAGGACACCCGCGCCTACCTGCGGGCCATGCTGCTCAGGCGGCTCAAACCCGAGGCCATCGACTCGATCGACTGGGACCGCATCCGGCTGCGGACGCCCATCCGAACCGGCTGGCCGAGGCGCCGGTACTTCGAGCTGCCCATGAACGATCCGTCCGACTTCACCCGGAGTCGTTGCGAGCCGCTGCTCGAAGGGGAGGGCTCGTTCGTCGACGCCCTGCGCGAGCTGGGACTCGTCGAGGTCCTCTCCGGCGTCGGGTCCGGCTGGTCGGGCGTCGGCAGCGGTCAAACGCCTCCGCCCCCGCAAGGGGCCGGGGGACCGATCATCGTCGCTCGACGGCCCGCCGCCGAGCAGGAACATCCCTCCGAACACGAACACGGGAGATCGTCCGATGGAGAAGCGCTATAAGAGACACGAAGTCGACCCGGGCCCGAACCCCGGCGATGAAGGCGATGGCGAGGGCCTCGGGGAGACGCGGGCGCGGGCGGACGAACTGCTCCGGGCCGGGCACGACGCCATCAACCGCGCCCTGTCGTCCGGGCGCAGCGAGCAGTTCCTCAAGGCCAGCCGGCAGACCGGTGGGCAGTAACCGTGCCCAAGTGCCTCATGGGCCTGGAAACCGAGTACGCGCTGGCCCCCCACGACGGGGACGGGCTCGACAGACCGGCGATCGATGCCCAGATGCAGGCCGTCGCCCAGATCGACCGGTTCGCCAGGCAGGTGAAGCCCAATCTCCCCAGCGAGAACGCCTGCGGAATCTTCCTGCCCGGCGGACGGTTCTACATCGACTCCGGGCACCCGGAGTTCGCGACCGCCGAGTGCGCCGACCCCTGGGAACTGGTCCGATACGTCCGGGCCGGCGAGAAGATGCTCCAGTCCCTTGCCCGGCGCATCCGCCGGCACGATGACGTCCGGTTCGGGCTCTTCCGGTGTAACGTCGACTACAGCGGGGCGGAGACCACCTGGGGCTGCCACGAGTCCTACCTGCACACGATCGAGCTGAACGCCATCTTCTCCCAGATCCTCCCCCATCTCGTCTCGCGACTGATCTACACCGGCGCCGGCGGGTTCGATGCCTCCGCCCAGGGAATCCGCTTCGAGGTGTCCCCGCGGGTCCCTCACCTGGAGATGGACATCTCCGGCTCCAGCACGCAGGGACGGGGAATCTTCCACACCAAGCGCGAATCCCTCGGTAAGCGACCCTACGGCCGGTTGCATGTCCTCTGCGGCGAGAGCCTCTGTTCGCACTTCGGCGTCTGGTTGCGGTCCGGCACTACCGCGCTGGTCCTTGCCATGATCGAAGCCGGCGTCCCGTTCGCCGAACGGCTGTCGCTGCGCGACCCGCTCCGCGCGATGCACCGGTTCTCTGCGGACACCACCTGCACCGCGACCGTTGAGCTGGATGACGGACGACGCCTCTCGGCCGTCGACATTCAGAGGCACTACCTGGACGAGGCCAAGCGCCGCCTCGGCGAACGCTCCATGCCGCCATGGGCCGAGACGGTCTGCCGCCGGTGGGGGGAGGTGCTCGATCGCCTGGAGGAGTCGCCCGAGTCCCTGGCGACCTCCCTCGATTGGCCGATGAAGCTCGCCCTGGTCCGGGACCACGTCGCCGCGACCTGCGAGGCGCCGTGGGAGATTCTCACGGCCTGCGCGGCCCGGCCGGACCCGGACGACGTCTTCGCCTCCATGCGGTCGCGGCTGCGGGGAGACTATCACGAGCGGCTCAAAGGCCGTTCGGTCTCCCCCGGGTGTTTCCCGGCGCTGGCCGAGCTTCGCAACCGGCTCTTCGAGCTCGACATGCGGTTCGGCCAGCTCAGTCCGCCCGGCGTCTTCGACGCCCTGGACGCCCGCGGCGTGCTGGACCACCGCCTCGAAGACGGGGACGACGAGGTAAGCGTTCTGACCGTCCCCTCGGGCGGACGGGCCCGGACCCGCGGAAAGATGATCCACGCCCTCAAGGGCGGGGGCGACCGGTACTCATGCAGTTGGACGGCGGTCTTCGACCTTCGGGAGCACCGCGAACTGGACTTGAGCGACCCCTTCGAGCAGTCCCCCTCCTGGGGCGTGCGCCGCGAGTCCGACCCGCTCGCGGCGATCCGCCACGTCTCCGCCGAGTCCCCCGGGTCCGCCGCGCGACCCTGCCGCCCGGGCACGCGCGTCCGGATCGTCGGCAGCGCCGTTCCCTACCAGGTGCGCTTCGTCGACCAGGTCGCCCGGGTGGTGGACGTCGAGGTGCGCTCTCGCATTGTGTGCTACAGGCTGGACATCGACGGCGGGCGGTCCCTGTGGCTTCCCCGGCACCTTTGCCCGCTCGAAGAGACCTCCTCGGCCCCCTCGGAGGCGTAACCATGTCCGAACTCCACCCGGAACTGGTCCGCAGGCTCAGCGACCAGCACGTCCGCATCGATGCGCCCCAGCGGGATACGCTCGTGCTCCGCGGCGTCCCGGTGCACCGGGGCTCCTTCAGCAAGCCGGCGACCAACCTGCTGATCAAGCGCCCGGACCGACGCCTTCCCTTCGTGGTCTGCGTCGACGAGGACCTCCAGTACACCGGTCCGGACCCGGCGCTGCGGGAGGTCTTCTCCGGCGGGGTCCGTCGGCGCGGGTGGAAAGCGATCCTCCTGGGCGCCCGCCCCCGGCGCGACATCCACGCGGCGCTCGACCGGGCCCTGACCGTCCTCGGGTTCGGCGACGCCGAGCCCCGGCTTCCTGTCGACCGGGAGCCCGACGTCGGGGAAGGGCTGCTGGAGGCCTACGGGACCGATCTGTCCGGGCCGGCTCCACGCGGGATTCTCGAGTGCACCGTCGCCCGGGAGGAGGAAGCCTGCGCGGTCGCCGCCTGCCTCCGCCGGTGGGGGGCGGCGAAGCTGCCGATCGTCCTCGGCCACAGCGGCGTCGGCAAGAGCCACCTCCTCCGCACGGTCGC
This sequence comes from uncultured Planctomycetaceae bacterium, assembly GCA_964439555.1. Lineage (GTDB taxonomy): Bacteria > Planctomycetota > Phycisphaerae > SM23-33 > SM23-33 > CAYTQL01. The sequence goes on from CAYTQL010000014.1 coordinate 12,886, forward strand.
CGGGAAGCTCAGCGAACTGGGAGCGCCCACCGCGTTCCTGCGGGTCGACCTCGTCGAACCGCTGGCCGGGACGCTTTTCGAGGCCGAACGCGAGAGCAGACTCTCCTCGATGCTCCGCGAAGCGGTGGCCAGACCCGAGACGGTGGTGGCGCTGGAGCACATCGAACTCGTCCTGGGCGTCCCGCACGGCGCGATGCTCCTCGCGCGGGCGCTGGACGACGGGGCGAGGCTCGCCGGGACGACCGGCCCGCAGCACCGGCCCGCCATCCAGCGCGAGCCACTGGAACGCCGGGTCCAGGTCGTGGAGCTGCCCGGGCTGTCCGGAGCGGAAACCCTCGAAGCCCTGGGCGGGGTGCGAGAGCAACTCGCCGAGCATCACGGGCTGGAAATCCCGGAAGAATGCCTCCCCGTCTGCGTGCGGATCGCGGCGCGCCTGGACGGTCGGCTGCCCGCCTCGGCGATTGCCCTGCTCGACGCAGCCGCGGCGCGGGCGTCGCTTGCCGGCGCGGTCGTCGTCGCGGCCGATGACCTCTACCATGCGGCCGGGGAGGCCTGAACGGGGGAGGGCGCCGACGGCGTCGAGGGGGTCGGGGAACCCGCCGCGAGGGGGACCGGGCGTCCGCGCCGGTCGATCGCGCCGCGCTCAAAGCGTCAGGCGCAGGTAGAGCTCCGGGAGAACCCGCGGCAGTTCCTCGATGTTCGGGAGAATGACGAACCGCCGCCGGGGCTGGAGGGAGAGGAGGTAGCCCGCGTGCCGCCGGGCCGGTCCCATCCGCGTCGAGCCCCGCGGCCAGGATCACCGCCGTCTGCTTCTGCACGTCGAAGACCTTCCCCTCCCGTCCGGCTCAGCCGGCGCCGGCAACAGGTCGTTCTGCGGTCATGAGGAAGATGGAGAACTCGCCCTCGCCGCCGTCGGGCCGTTTCTTGGTGAACTCCAGCGCCGTCACGCTCCGCACGGCGGCGAACCCGGCCGACTCGAGGCGTCGCCCCAGCGCGTCGCGGTCGAAGCCGTGATGATGCACGGAGGCGTCATCGGCGGAATGGAAGGCGCCGCCTTCCGCATCCAGGTCGGCGATGCAGGCGACCCCGCCCGGCCGGAGCAGCTCGAAGAACGCCCGGAGCACGCGGTCGGTCCGGGCGATGTGGTGCAGCGCCATGCAGGCGACGACGAGGTCGTAGCGGTCCGCCGGGGGCGGGTCTGTGGTCAGATCGAGGCGCAGCGCCCGCATCGCGTCGAGCCCCTCCTCGGCGATCCGCCGGCGCAACTCGCGGAGCATCCCGGTCGAGGCGTCGGCCCCGGTCACGCCGCCCACGTGCGGCAGGAGGGCGCGCCCGAGCAGGCCGGTGCCGCAACCGTAGTCCAGTACGTCCGCGTCCGGGGCGGGGTCCGCTTCGCGCAGCACGAGTTCGCCCACGCGGTGCGTCAGGCGCACCCGGCGGAAGCTGTCGTCCCAGTTCGCCGCTGCCTCGTCGAATCGTGTCATCGGGTCCCGTCCGTCTCCGCCGTTGCCGACTCCGCGCACCCGGCGCGGGTCACCTCCATGAACTTGCCCGTCGCCTCGGCTTTGAGTTGTCCGTCCTGGTGCACCCGGCTTTTTACCACGTGCAGCGGCGGGTTGCGACGGGCCACCTCCGCTCGCACCACGGCCGGGCTGCCGGAGGCGACCGGGTGGCGGAAGCGGACTTCGAGCTGCGCCGTAACGGCCGTGACGCCCTCGGCGAACAGCGCGTTGGTCATCGCGGCGTCCAGCAGCGTCGAAATCACGCCGCCGTGAAGGACGCCCGCGTAGCCCTCCAGCGCCTCGGGGCACTCGAAGAGCGCCTCGACCGCCCCGTCTTCGACGGGCTCGAAACGCAGCCCCAGCCCGCACTTGCCGCGGCGTCCGCAGGCGATGCAGCGGGCGTGGGCGGCGCGGGTCCTCTCCAGCACATCCTGTGCAGGTTCAGTGGTCACAGAGATTCTGTCCGGGCTGGAGCTTCCCCTCCAGGTACGCCGAGACGATCTCCTCGGGCTCACCGGCCTGCGCGCCGACCACGACGGTGATGCCGGCGCCGTCGAAGAGGCTCTGGGCCCGGCGGCCCATTCCGCCGGCGATGATCACATCCGCGCCCTGCTCGTGCAGCCAACGCGGCAGGACCCCGGGCTCGTGCGGCGGGGGGGTGAGCATCTTCGTTTCGGTGATCGACCGGGTCGCCTCGTCCACGGTGACCATCGCGAACTGCTCGCAGTGGCCGAAGTGGAGGCAAAGTCGTCCGGCGGCTGTTGGAATCGCAATCTTCATACCTGTTCACTCCTCGGGGTTCGTTGGGGGGGGCGACCCGCGCGCCGGGCGCACGGGATGCACAAGCGGGTATCGTCGTCGGGCCCGGACTGCGCGGCGCTTCGACGCACCACGTGCGTGCCGAGCGGGAGCCCGACCCGTCCGGCAACGACGGAGCATTTCGCCTTGAACAGGAAGAACACCTCCGCCGGCTCGTCGCTGAGGCCCTCGAAGTTGCCCTGTCCTTTCGCGATGACCAGGTCGGAGGCGGCAAAACGCTCCCGGAAGGGCTCGGAGCAGTCCGCCAGCATCGCTCCGGGCGCGTCGGAGCCGGTGTCGATGATCTCCACGAGCTTATCCAGCCCGGCAACGGCGGCATCCTCCCGCGTCGCATCGTTGAGCACCGGTCGCCCCCGGACGGCCAGCGCCACGCGCTCCGGCGGCAACTGCTCCAACAGCAGGCGGTCGAAGACGATCTCCCCGGCGTTGTCGGCAACGTAGAGGATGCGCTCCGCCGCGCCGACCGCCTCGCGGAGCGCGTCGACGTCGCCGTCGAACGGCTCGTCCAGCGTTGCACCGATGGTCGCTCGGGCCCGGGCCTCGGTCAGCGTCCCGTCGACGCCCAGATCGATCACGTTTCCCGCAATCGCCAGGCGCACCGCGTGCCTGAAGGGGTCATCCGAGGCGGTCACGGCGGTTTCGAGCTCCGGGAGCATCTCCAGCGCCATGCGGTTGAAGCGGTCCTTCACGTCGCGGTAGGGGTCGGCGATGCCCGTGATTTCGCGCAGACGCCGGTGAATCCGCTGGCCGACGCGAGGCGGGCAGTCTTCGAGGTCCATGTCCGCGGCCGTGCGCAACACGTCGCGCAGGACCCGCGCGTGCACTGCGGGGTCGCGGCTGACGAATCGCGCCGCGACCAGGGCCTGTCGGGCGAAGCACGGGATGCAGTCGAGTGCGGTGCGCATCCGCCGCTAGACCCAGTGTCCCTGGACGTCCGGCGAGGAGGTGGGCTTCAGCGTGCCGCGCTTGAACTGCTCGACGGCGTCGGCGACGGTCCCGGTCGCGCCGGTGCAGACCTGCACGCCGGCCGCCTGGAGGGTCGCGAAGGCCTTGGGGCCCACGTGCCCGGTGACCACGGCGTGGACGCCGAGGTCCGCGGCGTTCTTACCCGCCTGGATTCCCGCGCCCTGGGCGGCGTTGAGGTTCTGCGAGTTATCGCCGACGGCGAACTCGCCCGTCTCGGTGTCCACGACGAGAAAGAACTTCGCCCGACCGAAACGCGGGTCGACGGGCGAGGTCATCTCCCGGCCTTGCGATGTGACGGCAATCTTCATTTCGACTCCTTCCCCAGGACAATGAGCAAGCAGCGTGCCATGAGGAAGGACGAAGCTGGGCTTACGATGTAAGATAATTATCTATAGCGCTTTAGGTCGATCAGTGGCTCTGGGGACTACCAGGGCGGTGTGGCGACAAACATCTTATGCTTGCATTCTGCATTGTTGAGGGGCGCTCGGTCCGTCCCCGGCGTTTCACGCGTCGGACGGTTCTGCCGAGCGCCGCCTTCCCCGCCCGTCGGTTTCGGGCGTCTCGATGCCCAGGGCCTTGATCTTCCGGTAGAGGGTGGTGACGTGGATGCCGAGGTCCTCGGCCGCCCGGGTCCGGTTCCCGTGGCGGCGTTCGAGCGTTTCGGTTATGAAGAGTTTCTCGAGCGCCTCTAGGCTCATCGGTCGGGTCGTCGCCAGCGGTCCGCCGCCCTGGGGGCGGAGCTCCGGGGGGAGGTGGTTCAGCTCGATCAGCCCGCCCCGGCAGAGCACGAAGGCCTGCTCGATGATGTTCTCCAGTTCCCGCACGTTGCCCGGGAAGTCGTGCTCCATCAGCACCGCCATGACCGCATCGGAGACCCCGGCGATGTCCTTGCCCTGGAGGCGGTTGAACTTGACCACAAGGTGGTCCACCAGCAGCGGAATGTCTTCCCGCCGCTCCTTCAGCGTCGGCAGCGGAAGGTGCACGACGCGGATGCGATAGTAGAGATCCTCGCGGAAGTCGCCTTCCCGCACGGCCGCGGCGAGGTCGCGGTTGGTCGCGGCGATTACGCGGACGTCGACCGGGACCGACCCGGTCCCGCCGAGCGGCTCGACGGTCCGTTCCTGGAGCACGCGTAGCAGGCGGACCTGCATCGCCGGGGAGATGTCGCCGATTTCGTCGAGGAAGATCGTGCCCCCCTCGGCGAGGGCGAAGCGTCCGGGCTTGTCCCGTCGGGCGTCGGTGAAGGCGCCAGCCTTGTGCCCGAACAGCTCGCTTTCCAGCAGCGAATCCGGCAGGGCGGCGCAGTTGACGGCCACGAAGGGCCCGTCCCGGCGGGGCGAGAGGTTGTGAATCGCCCGGGCGAACAGCTCCTTGCCCGTCCCGCTTGCGCCTTCGATGAGCACGGTCGAGGCGCTCTCGGCGATCTGCGGGAGGATGTCGAAGAGGCGCCCCATCGCCGGGCTCCGACCGACGATGTCTTCAAAGGTGTACCGGGCGTGGAGCTCCTTCCGGAGCTGCTCGACCTGCGTGAGGTCCTGGAAGGTCTCGACGCCGCCGGTGACGTTCCCGGACTCGTCCCGCAGCAGCGCGGTGGCGATGCGGATCGGGATGCGCTCTCCGTCGCGGTTGACGATGTAGGCCGTCGCGTTGACCACCGGCGTGCCGGTGTCCATCGTCCGGCGGAGGGAGCAGTCCGCCTCGCAGACGCTCGCGCGGAACACGTCGCAGCAGGCCCGGCCTATCGCGTCGGCGGCGGAGACGCCCGTGATACGCTCGGCCGCCCGGTTGAAGGCGGTGATCCGCCAGTCGCCGTCGACCGTGAAGACGCCCTCGTTGATGGAATCGAGGATGGCGTCCTCCGGCGCGATTCTGCTGTCGATTGTCATTTTCCTGCCTTCTCTCATCGCGCCTCAGGCCGCGTGAACCGGGCGCTCGGTTGGGTCAGTTCAAATGTTGCATTATACAACGATACCAGGGCCAAAGCAGGGCATTTTGCATTTATTTGCACGGTCCGGGTGCGAATCGGAATCCATAACGCCTTACACTTCAGTGGATTACAGCTTATCGCGCCTTCTGGCACGCGTTTTGATGGGTAGTTGTGCGTGACGCGATTGGCGATACCTCACTGGCAGGGGCGGATCAGCCCCGTGTTCGACGTGGCCGGCAGCGTGCTGCTGGTGGACGTTGCGAACGGGCAGGCGGGCGAGCGGCGCGAAGCGACGCTCGACGCCGCCGAGCCGCGCCTTCGGGCCCGCCGTCTTGCCGAGGCGGGCGCGGACGTGCTGATCTGCGG
>CAYTQL010000015.1:0-4141 GCA_964439555.1 uncultured Planctomycetaceae bacterium
ACCGCCGACCTGGCCGAGAAGATGGCCGCGCTGTAAGCGGCGTCCGACGCCAACGAAGCACCATGACGCCCCCGGGAAGCTACGGCTTCCCGGGGGCGTTGCTTTATTGAGTCACCGCAGAGATCGCCGAGGGGGCCGGGGAGCAGCCCGGGGAACCACGATCAGTCGTCGGTCCCCCGGATCAGGTAGGAGTCGTTGACAGCGCCTTCTCGAGGCCGCCCCAATGCGTAGGGCAGCGAACGCCGGGGTTCACCCTTTCCCTTGGTCCACGTATGAACGGGAAGGCGAGAGCCAAGACGATGACGAGCAGCAGACCCCCGACGCCCACCTTTACCAGCGAAGCTTTTGACATCATTTCCAGGGGCGGCCAAGTGGCTCATGCCGGGCGTGTGAACCCGGGTATGCGCTTCGCGAAACCGGCGCCGTGCGCGCATAAGCAAGGCCGAGCGGAGGGTGGCTCCGATCGGCCTGGCGATTCGGCGTCTTCGGGCTCAGGCTTCGACGATCGCGCCGGTCGGGCAGGTGTCGACGCAGGCGCCGCAGTCGATGCACAGGTCCGCGTCGATCTCGTACTTCTGCTCGCCGGACTTGATCGCCTCGGACGGGCAGATGTCGCCGCAGCTTCCGCACGCGGTGCAGTCGTCAGTAATCGTAAAGGCCATCTCTACATGCTCCTCTAGTGGGGTAGAACCGGGGCCGGTCGTGGGAGTCGGCCCAAAAACCAAGGTCATAGGCTACGAAGTCCGGGGGCGGCGTTTCAAGCCGATTCGCCCGCCGCTATTCCTCCCGCGGGGCCCATTCGACGCGCTGGGCGATGTTCGCGAACTGGAACCACGCCCGCGAAAGCTGCCAGAACCGCAACTCATCCAGCGTGTTGCGGAGGAACAGCTCGGGCGATTGCCCCTCGGGCGCCAAGGCCAGCTCGTCCAGCCGCTTCTGACCGGTGTAAACCGCCTCGAGCGGCGGGCGGTAGCCGATCCGTTGGACCAGCAGCACCGTCCGCTCGGCCGGGAGCGACAGCATGGCCACGGACGACTCGGCCGGCTGGGTCCTGGTCCGGGGGATGAGCTTGAACACCTCGTTGACGAGGTGCCGGCGGACCACCGGGCGATTGATATCGAGTTTCGGGACCCGGGCGACCTGGAAGACGACCGGGCGGACCATCTGCGAGCGGCGCAGGCCCGTGGCGTACTCGGCGTCGCCGATCTGTCCGTAGGCCCGGGCGATCTGGAGGCGCATGCGCATCTGCTGCTGCGGGAGGACCATTTCCCGGCGGGAGAAGAGCCCGGTCTGGAAGTGCGGCAGGTCGGTCGCCTGGAGGATGGACACGAGCTTGTCGTCGCGGCGGTTCGCTTCGTTCATCAGCGTGCGGGCCTGGCGGGCGGCGCGCTCCAGGGCCCGTTTGATCTTCAGGTCGCGGACGACCTGCTCGCGCAGGTCCGGCGCGTCGTCGATCGACTGGGGGTCGTGAGCCGCTCTCGCCTCGGCGAGGCGCCAGACGACCTTCCCGAGCAGCTCGACGGTCGAGGCGGCGAACATCGGCGCGCCGTACTGGCCGACCTCCATCGAGGGCGTCTGCTGCGGGCCGGAAACGAAGGGCTTGGCCTCGAAGGCCAGCTCGCCGACGCCCTGCCCGCCGCGGAGGCTGGGCGCGGTGTTCGCGAGGATCGGATGGTTCCGCAACTCCTGGGCGCCGAGCAGGTCCGTCTCGCCGGCTTCGTAGGGGAACAGGTCGATGCCCTTGACCGGGAAGAGCACGCCGGGGAAGCCCCGGGCGCCGGCCCAGCTCAGCGTGGGCAGGTCGCTCTTCTCGGACGGGGCGGTCGCCGGGGCGGTGGTCGGCCGGGTCTCGGCGTCGGAGGGGACGATGTCCTTGAGGCGGATCTGCCGGCCGATGTCGGTCAGTGCGGTCTGGAGCGTCGGGTAGCTCGCCTTGTGGGCGATCTCGATATCCGGGTCGATCTGCACGTCCTCGTGGGCGCCCCAGGGGTAGACGATGCGGGAGAGCCCGGCCGCCCGCTCCAGGCGCCGGATGAGCGTCTTCAGCGGCGTCGTGCCGGCGCCGCCGGGAATCTCCACGGGCTTCGAGAGCATGCCCTCGGCGGGGCGGCGGAGCTGGTCGTACGCCCACTGAAGCGGGTTGCCCTCGAAGTCCTCGGGGGCGTCGCGGACGACCTGCTCGGTGCGGGCGACGACGTCCTCCAGGTGCGTGCCCAGGCGGCGCTGTCTCAGCGCCTCTTTCACGTCCTCGTACGCCTCGCCGAAGGAGAGCTGCACGGTCTGGGTTGCGGGGGGGCGCTCGGCGGGCTGCGTCTCGGCCGGGGCGGTCGCGGGGGCGGTGGTCGGCTGGGTCTCGACGGGCGCCGTCCGGGTGAACATCTCCCTGTTTTCCCGGTAGAATCGCTCGATTTGCTCCTCGGAGAAGGTCAACGCCCGGCGCACGGGCCCGCGGCGGACCAGCAGGTACTGGATGCGGACGCGGTCGGGCTGGCGGTATCCGAAGCCGAGGTCGCGGGGGTTGCGCACCACGCCGGGGCGCTGCGATCGGTACTTATCGAACTGCTCGCGGATCGCCGCGGCGCTGGGCTCGGAGACTTCTTCCAGGTAGCGCTCGGCGTCCAAACGGACGACGCGGAGGTTGATCTGCTCGGCGAGGTCCCGGAACAGCTCGCGGATGCGCGGCTCGGAGGGCGGGGTGCGGACCAGCGAGGCGGAGAAGTTCTTCTGCACCATCAGCCAGCGGCGGATCATCCCGTGGAGGCTTTGTTCGGTGATCTCGACCCGCGAGCGGATCTGCGAGAGCCAGCCTTCGTAGTCGGCGGTGTCCGGCTCGTACCCGATGAAGCCGAAGATGTCCGCGTCGGTGACGGTGACGTCATTCTGTTCGGCTTCTCGGACCAGCAGGGCGTACGCCAGTTCCGCCTTCTGTTCGGCGGCGTTGACGTCCTCGAGCATCAGCATCGGCAGGGACGTCAGCCCGATCATCCGGAGGGCGTCGAGGTCGTTGCTCGCGCGGAGCAGATCGCCCTGGGTCATGTCGCCGAATTCGGTCGTGCCCAGTTCGAACTTCATCGGGTCGGTCCGGAAGAGCATCTCGAAGCCGGTGTACCCGACCAGGAAGCTGATCATCAGGGCGACCATCAGCCCGATCATCAGCTTCTGCCGGCGTCGGAACCACTCGAAAGCCATGTATCGACTCCTTGTCGTCTGATCTGTGCGGTTCGGGTCCCACCGGCGCGCAAAGCCTCTGCGGGACAGAACGAGCGATTGTAGTGGCGAGCCGCCACCTTGCCAAGCGCCGAAACGCCGGGGCTTCAGCGGAGTGCGCGTCCGTATTGCGGCATCGCCATCTCGACCATGCCTCCCCGGGCCGTCTCGACCATGCCACGAATCTGTCGCGCAGCCCTTCAGCGTTCCTCGAGCCGGCGGGGGGCTTCGAAGCGTTCCAGCGCCCTCTCGGCGAGGCGGGCGACGCCGGGGTCCTCGGAACCCGCGGCGGTCTTCAGGGCCGCAAGCGTCCTGGCGCCCGGGCTTTCCAACTGCATCAGGACCGCGCAGGCCCGGAGCTGGAGGTAGGGCAGCTCGCTTTCGAGCAGGACCTTGCGCAGCGCCGTCTCGGCCAGGTGCGGGCCGATCGACTCGAAGAGCATCATCGCCAGTGCGATGCGGCGGGGGTCGGTCCCGTCGGGGTCGGGCTTGATGCGCTTCCGCAGGGCCTCCGCGGCCGGGCGGGCGGCGGGCCCGAGTCGGCGGAGGGTGAAGGCGGCCTGCATGACGCCGTCCCAGTCGGCGACGGCGAAGACGCGCCCCAGCCGGGCGATGCCCTTGTCGCCGAGGCAAGCCAGCGCCCAGGCGGCGTACTCCCGCTCGTTCCGGGCGGCGTCGCAGAGGTGCTCGTAGAGCAGCTCGTCCGCTCCGCCGGCGACGGGGCCCATCTCGGCGAGCGTCCGGCAGGCGTAGCGGTAGAGCCGCTGGGGAACCGGGCCCTTCATCCGGGTCAACACGTCGGCGACCAGGGGCTTGGCTTTCGCGCCCCGCGAGGCGATTTCCTCCAGCGCCTCGATCGCGACATTCTCCTCCTCGGCCCGCAGGTCCACGCGGAGCTGCTTGATCGACCGCGCGCTTCTGCGGGAGGGGCGGT
>CAYTQL010000015.1:4151-17639 GCA_964439555.1 uncultured Planctomycetaceae bacterium
CCGGGCGAACAGCCAGGGGTAAAGCTTCTCCTCGGCCGTGCCCTGGAGATACGCCGACCCGTGCGAGCCGAAGCGGTATTCGGTGTACTTCGGCTTGGCGCCCCAGGCGCGGAGTTCGTCGACCATCGCCCGGGTCCCCGAAGCCGGGCAGGTCATGTCCGCCTCGCCGTGGAACGCCCAGACCGGCACGCCGGCGGCGGAGCGGATGACAGTGGGGTCGCCCCCGCCGCCCATCGGCACGGCCGCGGCGAAATGCCCCGGGTAACGGGAGAGCAGGTCCCACACTCCGTACCCGCCCATCGAGAACCCGGCGAGGTAGATCCGATCGCGGTCCACGCCGTAGACCTTCACGACCTCGTCGAGCATCTCCAGGGCGCGCTTCATGGACCGCGTGATCGGGCGGCGGGGCTGGGTTCCCAGATGCCAGTGCACGCCGGACCACTTGTCGCCGTCGCGGCAGCGGGGCAGGAGGAACAGGTGGGGGTGGTCCTTCTGAATCTCCTCGGAGACGAAGGGGTACTCCGGCATCCACCAGCCGTCGAGGTCGTCGCCCTGGGGCCCGGTGCAGTGCAGCCAGAGGACGATCGGCGGTTTCGCGTCGCGGGCGAGCTTCGGCGGGACGAAGAGGCGGTAGGCCATCGCCTGCTCGTCGTCGCCCTTCCACATGCCGCCGCGCCTGTAGGCGGCGTGGGCCTTGTCGTAGGTGGCGGCGACCCGCCGGCGGATCGGTCCGGGCTGGGGCGTCCGCGGCCGTTCGGGCAGCAGCGCCTCCTGGGCGCACGCCGCCGACGCGGCGAGCAGGATCAGCAGCGTCAGGATGCGCCGGCGGGGGAGCATGCTCTCAGCGTAACGAATAACGACGCGACGGCAAATGACCGATGCGCAGCGACCAGTCGGGCGGCGCCCCGACGGACCGTCGAGCGTCGGTCATCCGCCGTTCGTCGCGCTGCCGCCCGCGGGTCATTCAGCGATCAACACGATGCTGGTCATGTCCACGCGATACCCGGCGTAGTTGCCCTCGGGCGTGGAGAAGGTCAGCGTGCTCCGGGGCTTGAGCATTCCGGGCTCCAGGGGGACCTCGACGATCGCCGGGACGTTGTCCGGCGTGAAGGCGGCCGGGAGCTCGACCTGCTTGCCGCAGACCGTCACGACCCCCTCGCCGACGCCGACGTCCTCGACCACCAGCCGCAGGCGGGCTCGCGCGGCGGTCCTGATCGCCTCGGCGGGCAGTTTCACCGACGTCTCGAACGGCTTGTCCCGGCGGACCGTCTGGAGGATGTCCGGGGAGAAGTACTGCTTGCGGGTGACGTCGGGCGCTTCGGGCAACTCGCCGCGGAGGGGGATGGTGAGCTTCCAGCCCTGGTGGGCGTCGAGTTTGACCTTCAGCGTTCGCTCGGCCGTTGCCCCGTCGGGCGTCACGTCCTCCTTCGTCCACTCCTGCGAGAGCGAGATTTGCAAGGTTTCCGGGTCCAGTTCGGTCTTCATGATCTGGTACCCGCCTCGCCACTGGGTTCCCGTCGGCGGGGCGACGTTCAGTTCCACCTCGCGCGGGTGCGGGTTGTCGTTGAACAGCACCACTACGAGTTCGCGGGGCTCGACCTTCGTCACGCCGGGCGGAAGGGCTTCGGGGTCGGTCCCGTCGACGCTGGCGACCGCCCAGAGGTCGTCGTCGTCGCGGATGACCTGCACGAGGCGCCCGCGGAGGTTCTTCATCAGCCCGAAGCAGACGTCCGAGCCCTGCCGGGTCTGCGACCAGTGGATCATCGTGCGCCCGCGGGCCTTGTCGGGCGTCTCCTGGATGCCGTAGAGGATGTCGCGGAGGTTGTAGATCGCCCGGCGGTAGTTCTTGGAGGCCCGGGCTTTCTCGGGCGTGTCTACCGCGCCGCGGGCGGGGGAGTCGATCAGGTCGTTCGTCTCGGTGTTCCAGCAGTACAGCCACTTGTCATGGGCGGTGACGCCGTAGGCGACGGCGACCTCGTAGGCGGCCTGCATGCCCGTGGTCTGCCCCTGGTAGTGGTGCTCGTGGAGCCCGTCGATCCAGTCGATGTTGCGGTCGATGGTGTTCTTGTAGAGCAGGTTCCAGGCGGCCCAGTGGTCTTCCTGCCAGCGGAAGCCCCACCCGGCGATGACCTCGACGTTGGGGTTGGTCTCCTTGATGGTCTTGCCGATGACCCCGAGCATCTGGTCGTAGATCCATCCGTTGCCCGAACCGGCCCAGAAGGTGAACGCCGTGGTGTCCATGACGTAGAGGCCCTTGTGCGCCTCCCGCTTGCCCTTGGGGTCGTCGCCGCGGACCCACTTGAAGTGCGGGATGATCTCGCCCTTGACCAGGTTGCCTTCGGCGTCCTTGCGCTTGATCATCACCGGCCCGCCTTCCTCGGCCAGGTCGGTGCGGTAGTATCTGGTGTGCAGGTTAATGCGGTCCTTGGAGCCCCAGTGGAGGTAGGGCTCGTTCCAGAACTCGAAGACCACGCCGACTCCGTCGGTTCCGTTGCACCCGGCGTCGCGGGCGTTCTCGGCGAAGGCCCGGCCCCACCCGGTCATGCGATTGCGCCAGTCGGTCCCGCCCCAGAACATCGTGGCCGGCTGCTTGCGCTCGCCGTAGCAGTCGATGTAGAACATCTCGGTGGGCTTGGGTTCGGAGATCGGCTCGGCGCCGTCCAGCGCGGCCGCGAGGAGCCCACGATTGAGTTCCATCAGCTCGGTCTCGTTGAGCTCCCGGCGCTTCTCGAGCATCGCGGCCAGGTTATCGGAGAGCTTCACGTCCTTCCAGAGCTTCGCGTCGTAGAGGTCGCGCCGGCGGAGCAGGTTGTTCACGGCGTTGCGGAGTTGGTTCGGGGCGCGGGCGGGGTCCACGTTCCGCTTGCCGCTCTTGCGCCATTTCTTGATCCGCTCGAAGTACTTCTTCGTGTTGAATTCCTTGAGCCGCTTCGTTTCGCGGTTGTCGGGCATCTGTTCCATCAGGTGCGCCCCGAGGGCCTTGCGGGCCTCGTTCTTGCCGCGAAGCGTGCCGAGCACCTCCACCCAGTCGGAGAAGTCGTCCTTGCCGAAGGACGCCCACCGCTGGAGGGGGATGCGCGGGTAGGTGTGCGGGTAGAGGTTTCGCTGGCAGCCCGGGCGGTAGCGTTGCGGGAGGTCGCCGGCGTACCCGCCGAAGAGCCCGGCGGGGACCACGTCGTGATCGTTCACGCTGAGCAGCTTGCCCGTCACCTCGACGCTGGCGGGCTTCGGCGTCGCGTCGGTCTTCTCGACCACCTCGATGCCCGTAATCCGGAAGCGCACCTCGCCGACGCCGAGGGGATTGACCACTCCCACGGCGATGCCCCCGATGCTGGAGGTGTCCAGTTGGTAGTCCTCGTCCATGTGATTGCCCGGGGCGACCCACTCGGCCACGTCGAAGCCCTCGAAGGGCAGCACGGCGCTGTTGGTCTTATCCACCAGCGGGACGGCGTTCTTGATGTAGTACCAGCTCCCGTCGGCTTCCTTCAGCCACACGGCCGCCTCCGCGTCGTTGCGGGGTTGATCGGTGGCGATGGAGACCTTCAGCCCGCGGTACCCGGAGAGGTCGCGGGCGGGGTTGAACGCGCAGATGGCGCTGCGGGCGTGGTTCCAGTTGACCCGCTGCTTGCCGAGGTCGAGGTTCAGGGCGATTCCGCCGTTGCGCCAGCGTCCGCGGTTCCAGTGATTGTTGCGCCTGGCCAGGTCGAACGCCCCGGTCAGGGCGCCGCTGCGCTGCTCGCCGCGGATGGCGCCTTTCCAGGTTCCCGTCAGGGACCAGTCGTCGGTGGAGCGGTCGATCTTCGCGTCGATGTCGATGGAGAATTTCCAGGGCTTGCCGTCCGCGGGGACCCAGCGGTCGGCCTTGACGGTAACGTGCAGGGGCCCGTGGACGCGGTTGCCGTCCACCTTCAGCCCGGAGGGGTCCACTGCGTGCTGTGCGTGGTTGTACCGGGGACTCTGCCCGAGGCCCTTCTCGTAGAAGGTCCCCTCGTCGCGGGTCAGCGAGGTCGAGAGGATCGTCTTGTTGGGCATGACCTTGAGCAGGTCCAGGCGGAGCTGGAAGCTCTCGGTGGTCAGTTTCTGGACGCTTTCCTCGAGGTTGAGCAGCGGTTCGCCGCCGGTCGCGGGGGCGAGGACCGACAGCAGGGCGATCAGGACAACGACGCTACGGAGGCGACAGTTCATGGCAGACCTTTCCTGGTTGTTCGGACACTGGATAAACCCCGACGACAGGCGCCGGGTGTCGCGCCTCTGTCCGGGGCGGGCGGTCGCGGACCGCGAAGCGACCGCCGCGGCGCGAATCCCGGGCCCGAAATCCGCACGCCGGGATCGGCAGACGATATAATGCCCGCCATGGCCAAACGCAGACGGCGCAAGGGCAAATCGCAGCGACGCAGGAAGGACTGGCACCAGCGCTACCGCAGCGGGGAGGACTTCGACCACGCGCCGACCGGACGCCAGCGCATCGGCGAAAAGGCCGTCAAGATCCCCGCCTACCGCCTCGAAGCCCAGGAGGAGAACCTCGACGCGCTGCCCCGCGCCGAGGGGCTGGTGGTGGCGATGTTCCGCGGCGGGGCGATCGTCCGCGTGGAGCGGCGCGATCTGCTCTGCGGAATCGCCAAGGCCTTCCGCGCCCCCGAAGGCGCGACCGCCCTGGCGGTGGGGGACCGCGTCACCGTCGCCCTCACCGAGCACGCCGACGAAGCCGCCTCCGGCGACAAGGACCGCGCCGACGGAATGGTCGTCGCCCGCGAACTCCGCGAAACGGTGCTCTCCCGACCCCGCCCCCGCTCCGACAAGCGCCGCGACGAGTACGACGACGAGCCGTTCGAGAAGGTCATCGCCGCCAACATGGACCTGCTGCTGATCGTCGCGGCCACGCGGCAGCTGGCGCTGCGCCCGGGGATGATCGACCGGTTCCTGATCATCGCCGAGCGGGGCGAGCTCGAGCCGGTGCTGGTGGTCAACAAGGTGGACCTCGCCGAGCCGAACGCCGAGGCCGTGGCGGTCTTCGAGGACCTCGGCCTCGACATCCACCGCGTCTCGGCGCTGAAACGCGAATGTCTCGAGCCGCTGGCGCAGAAGCTCAATGGGCGGCGGAGCGTCCTGGCCGGGGCGAGTGGGGTGGGCAAGAGCACGCTGGTCAACGCCCTGGTCCCCGAGGCCGAAATCGCCACCCGGTCGGTCCGCGCCAAGGACGAGCGGGGGCGTCACACCACCAGCCAGGCGGTGGTCTACGAGCTCCCCGGCGGCGGCGTCCTGGTGGACACGCCCGGGGTCCGCGAGCTGGGCATCCACATCGACCGCTACGAGCTGCCGTGGTACTTCCCGGAGTTCGAGGCCCTCGCCTGGGGCTGCAAGTTCCGCGACTGCACCCACACCCACGAGCCCGCCTGCACCATCCGCCAGGCCGTGGAGGAAGAACGAATCCCCCGCCGCCGCTACGAAAGCTACCTGCGGATCCTCGAAGCGGTGGACGAGTAGCGCCAGGGATCGAGGATCGGGGGATCAGGGCGGAGGGGCGCGGCACGTCGGGGCCGCGGGATATGCCGGGAGTCGGCAGAACGCTGCGGCAGGGCGGTTTCGGGGCATCGAGATCCCCGGTCCCGGGCGAACGATCCCTGATCCTCGGCTCGTAAAGGGTGAAATGATCGCTTCCAGACGGTACAACGCTGCGGTAGGTCCTTCGGGCATCGGTTCGCTGATCCCGGATGGCTGATCGCCGAGCCCTGCCGTTCACAGGAGCGTCATTCATGGTCACCGCCTTTATCCTCATCAACGCCGAGCGCAGCGCGATCGCCCAGGCCGCCCAGCAGGTGATGGACTGCGAGGGCATCGCCGAGGTCTACAGCGTCGCCGGCCCGTACGACCTGGTCGCCGTCGCCCGCGTCCGCGAGAACGAGCAACTCGCCAAGCTGGTCACCGAGGAGCTGATCGCCGTCGAGGGCCTCACCGACACCACCACGCTGATCGCCTTCCGCCAGTACTCCCGCCACGACCTCGAACGCATGTTCAACCTCGGCGCGTAACCGGAGGCCGGCGCGTTGGGACGGGTCATTCTGCTGATTTTCGCGATCTGGGCGTGCGCGACGAGCGTGATCTTCATCAAGGATTCGTCCGTGGGCCCGGTCGCCCTGGCCGGGTGGCGGCTGGTGCTCGGCGCCGCCCTGCTGAGCCCCCTGGTGTTCCGCGACCGGCGGCGGTTCCGCGCGCACCTGGGCAGCGCTCCGCTCCGCCGGGCGGTGCTCCCGGGGGTCCTGCTGGGCGTGCACTTCATCTCCTGGATCGCCGGGGCCCGGCTGACGCTGGCGGCCAACGCAAGCCTGATCGTCAACATGGTCCCGGTGGTGATGCCCTTCCTCCTGCTGGTCCTGCTTCGCGAGGGGATCAACCGGGGCGAGGCGGCCGGGACGGCCGTGGCAATGGCGGGCGTGGCGGTCCTGACGTGGTCGGACTACCTTTACGACCCGTTGCACTTCCGCGGCGACGTGGTCTGCTTCGTCTCCATGCTGCTTTTTGCGGTCTACCTCGCCCTGGCGCGGCGGAACCGCAGCTTCCCGAGCCTCTGGCTGTACGTGGTCCCGGTGTACCTCTCCGGGGGGCTCTTCTGCCTGCTGGCCTCGACGGCGCTGTGGGCAATCGGCCTGGCGGCGCCGGAGCTGCCGGCCGCGGCGCCCTGGGCGTTCGTCTCGCCGCTGGCGGGCGACTGGCCGTGGGACCTGCTGATGATCCTCGGGCTCGCCTTGCTCCCGACAATCCTGGGGCACTCGACGCTGAACTACTGCATGAAACACATGCGCGGGCAGTTCGTGAGCATCGCCACGCTGGGGCAGTTCATCTTCGCGGGGCTGATGGCGTACGCCTATCCCGGGCTGCGGGAAACGCCGGACGCGGGGTTCTATCCCGCCGCGGTGCTCGTGGTCGTCGGCGCGGCGATCGCCCTCCGCGCGACCCCGCCGCCGGAGCAGCGCCTCGAGGCCGGGTCCGCCCCGGAAGCCGACTGAGCCATCCGGCGTCGGCAAGATGCCCTCGCCACGGGCGGCGGGGCGCTGCTATCCTCGTCGGCATGACGACGACCAGTGAAACGCTGCGGGAGATGTACGAGGCGATGCGCAACGCCCACGGGCCCCAAGGCTGGTGGCCGGCGGAGGCGTCCGGCGGGCCCGGGCGTGCACTGGAAATCTGCCTCGGGGCGATCCTCACGCAGAACACCTCGTGGAAGAACGTCACCCGGGCGCTGGCGAACCTCCGCGACGCCGACGTGATGAGCCTCGGCGCCCTGGCGGCGATGGACCCCGAGGCGCTGGCGGAGTTGATCCGCCCGGCCGGGTATTTCCGCGTCAAGACCAAGCGGGTGAAGAACTTCGTCTCCGCGGTGTACGAGGCGTGGGGCGAGGACATCTGCGGCTTCCTGGACCGCTCGGGCGACACGCTCCGCGAAGAGCTGCTGGCGGTCAACGGGATCGGTCGCGAGACGGCCGACAGCATGATCCTCTACGCCGCCGAGAGGTCCGTGTTCGTGGTGGACACCTACACCTGCCGCATCCTGGCGCGTCACCGGCTGATCGGGCCCGAAGACGACTACGAGTCGGTGCGGATGCTCTTCGAGGACGCCCTCGAGCCCGAGGTGGAGCTGTACAACGATTACCACGCGCAACTGGTGCGCATCGGGAAGGACTTCTGCCGCCCGCGCAAGCCCCGGTGCGAGCGCTGCGCGCTGGCGGTCTTCCCCCACGACGTGGAGCCCGACGAATGGATGGTATGAGATGAGCGAACGCGACGAGCAACTCCGGGCCGGTGCGGCGGAAGTCGAGATCACCCCGCCGGTGGGCGTCGACCTCGGCGGCGGGCCGTTCGGACCCGCCCGGGCGGTGCAGCACGGGCTCTTCGCCCGGGCGCTGTGCCTGCGGCGCCGCGGGCGGGAGCTGGTGCTCCTGGCGTGCGACCTGCTGGGCTTCGCCCCGAAGCTGGGGACCGGCATCCGGGAGCGCGTCGCCGGACGATGCGGCGTGGAGGTCGCCGACGTCATGCTCAGCGCCACGCACACCCACGGAGGCCCGGCGACGATGCCGCTGCGCGGCTGGGGGGAGTCGGACGAGCGCTACCTCGATGCCCTGCCCCGCGCGCTGGCGGACCTGGCCGGGCGGGCCCACGACGCCGTCGAGCCGGCGCAGCTCGCGGCCGGGCGGACGCGGGCGCCGGGGCTCGCGGTCAACCGCCGCTCGAGCGGAGAGCGCCCCACGACTGACGAGGTCGGCGTCCTGGCGGTCCGGTCCGCGGACGGCGGCGAGATCGCCCTGGTGATCAACTATGCCGCCCACCCGGTGAACCTCCACTCCTCGCGGACGGTGACGCCGGACTTCCCGCACTACCTCGTCGAGGCGATCCGCCGCGACCGCGGCCGGACGCTGCCGGTGTTCTACCTCAACGGACCCTGCGGGGACCTCAACCCGGCGAATTTCACCCCGGGGACCCCCTCGGGCGAGGCGGCCCGGGCGACGGGGGAGGGCGTCGCCGCGGCGGCGCTGGAGGCGTTGGGCTCGCTGCAACCCCTTCGGAACCCGGAGCTTCGCTCGGCGGTGACGCAGGTCGATCTGCCGCTGAGCCCCCTGCCGGCGCGGAAGGAGATGGAACGCTACCTCGCCGAACAGAAGGCCGCGTTGGAGCGGTACGAGCAGCCGGACCCGACCAGCGACGACTACTGTGCCCGCGTCGGGCGGGTCGCCTGGGCGCGCAAGGTGCTCGAAGCCCACGACAACGGCGGGCAGGAAAACTCGACCCCCGCGGAGCTCCAGGCGTTTGGGATCGGGCGCCTCGGCGTGCTGGGCGTCCCGGGCGAAGCGTTCTGCCGACTGGCGATCGACCTGCGGGCGGGCGACGCGCCGGAGCCCCTGCTGATCGCCACGAACGCCAACGCCTCCCTGGGCTATTTCCCCACGCCGGACGCCTACGACGCCGGCGCCTACGAAGCCACCGGCTGCCCCAAGTTCATCGCCCTCCAGTGCTTCAGACCCGACGTGCTGACCCGCGTCCGAGAGGCCGCAGAGCAGGCGCTGCACTCGGTTCGGGGTGATTCGTGATGACCGGTTGATCGGTAACGGCGACGCCGCTGCCGCCCGGAGGCAACGAGTCACCGGTCGCCGGTCTCGCTACCGCCAGGATTCGACCTTCCCGCGGATAACCTTCTTGCCTTCCAGCATGCCTTCCAGCGGCGGGTGGGTCCCGTCGACGGGGGCGGGGACGTCGAGCTCGACCGCCCGGCGGAAGATCAACCGGGCGGGTTTCGCTTCGGCGGGCACGAGAAAGACCCAGTCCACCGTCAGCGTCTGGTCCTTCTCTTCCCGCTCGCGCTGCACGAGCAGGTTCGCCGCCGGGGCGAGGTCCTCCTCGTCATCGAGGTTCCGCCGCCGGGCGTCGCGGTCCTCGTCCTCGTCGTCCTCGAACCACGGCTCGGACGGGGGGTTGACGACCCGCACCTGTCCCTCGGCCTGCACCAGGTAGGCGCTGGGGTAGACGTCGCGGTTGTCCTGCGTCCGCAGGCGGAGGTGGGTTCCGGGGATGAACCACCAGTTCGCGGCCGCTCCCTCCTTGCCTGAGCCCTCCGGCTCGACGGACGCCTTGGAGAAGGTCACGCGGACGACCCACGTCTTGGGGCTCGTCGGGGCCGGGGCGTGGGGCTTTACGCCGCTGAGCATCCCCGGCGGGGGGGCGTAGGCGCCCTCAAGCTTGGGACCGCCTTCGGAAACGAGCCCGGTCCACCCGTTCGCCCCGGCGGTGTTCCGGGCGCAGTACAGCTCGCGGAGCAGGTCGGGGTGGTCCTGCCCGAAGCGGCGCGCCCCGGCGAGGGACCCGTCCGAAGCGAGGGTCGTCAGTCCGATCACGAAGCGGTCCGGCACGAACGGCGCCAGGGAGCTTTGCTTCTCCAGCGTGGCCGCGAAGGGGCTGTACCCGAGCACCGAGCGCCCGAAGGGCAACATCTGCGCCGCGACGGTCAGCACGCCCACGAGCACCATCCCGGTCACCAGCCCCAGCGCCCCGCCGACGATCCGGTCCACCCATAGCCCGAAGACCACGTTGGCCTTGAGCGCCCGGTCCAGCACCTCCCGCGCCACGAACAGCGGGATGAAAAACAGCGCCAGCAGGACGATCGCCCCCGCCGATTCGGGCTGGTAGGGGTAGAGCCGTTCGCCGAGAGGGGCGTACCAGCCCATCGCGGCGACGGCGGCGAGGAGACTCAGGCAGGTCATGATCAGGGCGCTGAAAACGCCCTGGACCGCCTGGAAGAAGGCGATTCCCAGCACCAGCAGGGCAGCGATGATGATCACCAGCACGGGATGGCTCCTTTCAACCCTTGGACTGCTGCGTCACGCGGATGACTTCCTTGACGCTCGTGACGCCCTCCATGACCTTCCGCATCGCCTGCTCCTGGAGATAGAGCATGCGGTTCTTCCGGGCGGCCGCCCGGATCTGGGCAAGCTGGGCGCCCCGGGAGACCAACTGCCGGACCTCGTCGGTGACCTCCAGCAGCTCGAATGCGGCCGTACGCCCGAAATATCCGCTGCCCTGGCAGGTGGGGCAGGGCGTCTCGTTGCCCTTCTCGTCGACGTTCTTGCCGGTGGCCTGGTAGAACTTGTCGATTTTCTCGGCCGGGAGGTTCGCCTTGGCGAGCAACTGGGGTCTGGGCTTGTAGGCTTCCTTGCAGGTGGGGCAGAGCTTGCGGAGGAGCACCTGGCAGAGGACGACCTGGAGGGGCTTGAGCGCCTCGGCCTCTCCGCCGCAGGCCTTGAGGTACATCGCCAGGGCGGTGAAGGAATCGCCCGCGTGGACGGTGGCGATGACGGTCTTTTCCCCGGCCGCCTTGCGGATCATCCCGGCGGATTGCTGATCGCCGAGCCGATCGATCAGCAACACGTCGGGGTCGCGTCGGAGCGTCTGAGCGAGGGCCTTGGGGAGCTTCTCGGTTTCCTCGTACTCGTTCTGGGTGACGTTCTCGAGGTCCACGGCCTTTTTCGCCTCGACGGTCATCAGGTGCTGCATGAAGGCGTCGTGGTCCCGCAGGAGCGAGTAGGCGGTGCTGGTCAGTCCGTTGCCCTGGCGACCGGAGACGAGGATCAGCCCGGCGTCGGCCTTGTTGGCCTCCCGGACGCGGGCGAGCAGGTCCTCGGGCATCCCGAGTTGGTCGAGGTCGGTCTGGACGAGCTCCTGGACCACCCGCAGGCGGAGGCGCTGCCCGCCGGTGGTGCCCGCGGTGATCACGTCCACGTCCACCGGCGAATTGACCATGTCCACCGCGATCTTGCCCGTCTGGGGGCGGCGGCGCTCCTCGGGGTCCATGTTGGCGATGGGCTTGAGGTACTGGATCAGCGCTTCGGAGTCGTGCAGGGGGATGGGGGGGCGTTCGTTGGGCACCCCATCGATGACGAATCGCACGCGGGTCTGCTCGTCGGCGGGGACCAGGTCCGCCTCGGACGCCCGGTACCACAGCACGTCGTGCATCAGCTCCTGGAGGAGGTTGTACGCCTCGATCTCCTCGGCGGAGGCGGTCTCCGGCGTGGGGGGCAGGAAGACCTTCGCCCAGGCGTCGTAGAGCTTGACCTTCTGCTCGACCTCCGGGCCGGTGGAGACCTTGCCGCCCTTGAACGCCGCGGCCAGCCCCGCGCCGCTGAGGAGCTTCTCCTCGGGCGAGACCTTGGCGTCGCGGGTGACCGCGTACGCCAGCACTGACGCGAGCACCGCCACGACGTAGATCGCCAGGCCCACCGCGTACAGCGGAAGCAGCAGCCACAGCGCGAACCCCCCGCCCCCGGCCGCGAGAACCCCCGCCGACCAGAGGGACGGGTTCATCCGCACGCGCTTCGCGTCCCGCTGGACCCACGGGGCCGCGATGAACCACGGGATCAGCAGGACAACCATCACCGTCAGCTTGACCACCGAGACATACCCGGCCCCCAGCGCCAGGATTCCCGTCGGGTCGGTTGCGCCCGTCGTCAGCACCATCGATCACTCCGTGCTTGGGTCTTTCAGCGCCGCCGCGCGACGCCGCGCACACTGTATTCCGCGCCGGCCGGGAACGCCAGCACCTTTGGTGCGCGTTGCGGGGGGCTGCGAGCGCATCGTCCCGATCCGCTCGCGCCGCTCCGCCGCACCGGGAATTTCCTCCTTCGAGTTTCCCGTCCTGCGGGGTATCGTGTGGGGCTCTTGTGCGAGCGGAATGATGGCACTGATCGTCGGAGACAACATCGCGGCCGGGTACGAACGCCAGCGGGTCTTCAGCGGCGCGGGTTTCAACGTTTCCGCGGGCGAGCGGATCGGACTGGTGGGCCCCAACGGCGAGGGCAAGACCACGCTGCTGCGCGTGCTCACGGGCGCGCTGAGGCCCCTGGACGGGCGGCTCCAGGTCCGGCGGGACCTGCGGGTGGGGCATCTGCCCCAGGAAGCCCCCGCCCCGCGGGAGGTCACGCTCTGGGAGGCGATGGCCGAGGTCTTCGCGGACCTGCGCCGGATGGAACGCCGGCTGCACGAACTCGCCGAGCGGATGGGCGACGACCCGGAGAAGATCGAAGAGTACGGGCACATGCAGCACGCCTTCGAGGACCGCGGCGGATACGCCTGGGAGGCGAAGGTCCGCGGCGTGCTTACCGGGCTCGGCTTCGGACCGGACCGCTACGACCGGCCCCTCGCCGAGCTCTCCGGCGGTCAGCGGACGCGCGCCCTGCTGGGGCGGCTCCTGCTCGAAGCGCCGGAGGTGCTGCTGCTCGATGAACCCACCAACCACCTGGACATCGACGCGGTGGAGTGGCTGGAGCGGTTCCTTAAGGACTTCCCCGGTTCGCTGGTGACCGTCTCGCATGACCGCTACTTCCTCGACAACGTCATGAACCGTACATGGGAGATGAGCGGCGGGTCGCTGACGACCTACCCCGCCCCGTATTCCCGGTACGTCGAACTCCGGGCGGAGCGCGTCAAGGCGATGCGCCGACAGTACGCCCGCCGGCAGGAGCACATCGCGGTCGAGGAAGAGTTCATCCGCCGGAACCTCGCCGGGCAGCGGACCAAGGAAGCCCAGGGACGCCGCACCCGCCTGGAGCGGCTCAAACAGGACGAGGCGATCGAGGCGCCGCCCGCTGAACGCCGCCGCATGGCACTGCGGTTCGACGACATCCCCCGCTCCGGCGACCTGGTGCTGCGGGCGAAGCGCCTGCACGCCGGATACGAGCCCGGCCGGGCGCTGGTGACGCTCCCGGACGAACTGGAGCTGCGCAGCGGCGAGCGGGTGGCGATCGTCGGCGCCAACGGGAGCGGGAAGACCACGCTCCTGCGGACGCTGCTGGGGCGGCTGGCCCCGCTGGGCGGGGAGGTCCGCCGCGGGGCGAATGTCTTCACCGGATACCTCCCGCAGACGCATGAGACGCTGGATCTCAGCGCCACGGCCGTCGAGTCGGTCCGCGCGGCGACGCCCGCCGGGAACGAGCAGATCGCCCGCGACGC
>CAYTQL010000016.1:0-17491 GCA_964439555.1 uncultured Planctomycetaceae bacterium
GGGATCAGGCCCGACGACATCGTGGAGATGATCATCACGGCGACCCCCGAGCCGCAGGTGGACGACTACAAGAACATCCCCACCGCCCAACCGGCAGAGGAGACCCCGTAAGGCAAGCGCCGGGGTCGCCGGGGCGCGGAGGAGCCGCTACTTCACCCGGGCGCCCAGCGCCTTGGCGGCGGCTTCCTGGTTCCCGGCCAGGCGAATGAGGTTCCAGGCGACCAGCGTGCTCAGCTCGGGCGGGTAGCGTTTGTGACCCTTGAGGATGTAGAGCAGTTGGTTTCGTCCCGCCGGGTCGCCGGCGCGGGCGCAGATCAGCGCCGCATCGGTCGCCAGTTCGGCATACGGGTTCTTGATCAGGGGCTTGGCGATGGCGCAGAGCTTGGCGTCCTTCGCTTCGGCGGCCTTGATGAGCCCGGCCAGGATCGCCCGGGTGATGGCGTTGTATCGCCCGCCGGCGGTGAGGCGCTTCAGCCCCGTCAGGGCCGCTTCCGAGCCGATGTTGCCCAGCAGCGTCGCCGCCCGCGCCGCCTTGACGTGCTCGGGAAGAATCCGCGAGGATCGCTTGCGCACCGATTTGATGTACTTCAGCAGCGCCGGAACGTAGTTTTCGCCGGCGTCGGCCTCGGCGGCGTCCTCGGCGCGGCTGAGCAGGTAGTCCACCAGGAGCGGGTGTCCCAGCTCGATCAGCTTCCCGGCCGCGGCGGACAGCCCGCCGCCCTCCCGGATTCTCGCGACCTCGAACGCCGCGACCGTCGGGAGCACCCCCTCCCCGTCGGCGAAGGACTTGACCTGCTCGAGCGAGCCGTCGATCCCGGCCAGGACGCGCACGACGTTGACCTTCACCAGCGTGAGCTCCTCCTGCCGGAGCATGGGCCCGAGCTTCTGCCTCGCCGAGGCAGGGTTCAGGTCGGCGTAGGTCTTGTAGACCAGCACCCGCAGCCGCGGCGACTCGACGGCGCCGAGGATCGGCTGGAGGAGGTTCACGGCCGGGCCGATCTCGGAGGAAACGGACTGGCGGAGCAGTTGCTCGGTGATCTCGGCGGGGGTGTCGGGGTCCGAGACGATCGCGCTGAGCGGCTTGAGCTGCCCGCGGTCGCCCAGCGCCAGCATCGCCAGGCGGCTCATCGCGCGGACCGAGAGCTTCCCGCTGGTGGTGAGCTTTTCCAGGGCGGGCTTGAGCGATGCGCCCTTCCCGGCGTCGATCAGGGCGAACGCGGCGACCACCCGCAGCGCCTCGTCGTCCGCCGTCATCGCCGCGGCCAGGTCTTTCGGCGTCGCGGCGTCGAGGTCGATCAGGTGCGCCAGCGCTTTCAGGCGGACCCGGGGCGAGGAATCGCGATGCAGGCGCGTCCGGAGCAGTTCCGGCGCGTTCTCGTCCCCCACGTGGGTGAGGAAGTCCACCGCCAGTGAGCGGCGGGCGGCGTCCGACGACCCGGCGGCCGCGGCGAACAGCGGCGCCAGCGCCGCGTCGTTTGTCGCCGCCAGGCCGACCAGCACCCGCGTGCCGCGGTCCTCGTCGGCAAGTTCCTCGGTGAGGAAGCGAACCGGGTCCGGGGCGTCCTGCCCCGCTGCCGTCGCGGGCAGCGCCAGCAGCGCGATCGTCCATGCGAAGTTCCGTCTCACGAACAGCTCCTTGTTTGTGTCTCGATGGCCGCGGCGACCGCGTCGCCCAGGGCGGCGTAGGCGCAATCGACCAGGTGCACGCCGTCGGCGCCGATCGCCTCGTCGCGCCCGAGGGCGTCGACGACCGCGTGCAGGTCATTGACCGCCAGGCCGGCGGCGCGGGCCTCGTCCAGCGCGACCGCATTGTACCGCTCCACGTCGCGCTGGTATCGATCCGCCGCGAAGCCCTCGCGCCGGGCGTGCCGCCGGTCGTCCACCGGCGTGGTGGTCGCCCAGATCACCCGCGTTTCGCCGGTCCGGGCCAGCCGCTCGAAGATCACGGCCAGGTTCGCCCGGTATGCCTCGAGCGGCGTCTGGTGCTCGCCGCTGCATTTGTCCACCTTGACGTCGTGCAGCCCGCAGTTGAGATGGATCACCTCGAAGGGCCCCCCGCCGAGGTAGCGATCGAGGTTCTCCCGCACGCGGGTGCTGTCTCCGGCGTTGCCCGCACAGCGGGAGACCTCCCCCCGCCCCGCCAGCACGTCCCGCACGCGCGAAACGTACCCGCGGGAGATGGAATCGCCGATGATCAGAGCGCGGGGATTCGAGGGCATTGGGGCATTCTCTGCGCGCGTTGACGCCGCCGCAAGGTCGAGCGTTGGTCATCGAACCGGATCGAGAGGCGGACGGCGATACGTCGTGAGCCCGACGCTCAAGGTCCCGCGACCGCGGCACGCAACCCGGGCCCATCCGTTCCATCCCGTTCATCCGACCGATGGCGACCCGTCACCTCGGCTTCTGCCCGGTCTGGAGGAAGTCGATGGCCTCCTGTGCCTTCTCGACGACCTCGGGGTGCGAGTCGCCGAGGGCGGGCTGGAGCTTCTTGACGGCCTCGTCGGGCGACTTGCGGAGGATGTTCGCGATCGCCTTGACCGCCTGGTACCGCATGGCGGGGTCGGGGCTGGTCAGGTGCTTCTCGATGCTCGGGAGGGCGGGCCTGGCCTCTTCGCCGATGATGCCCAGGGCGATCATCGCCCCGAGGCGGACGCCCGGTTCAGGCGCCTTGAGCCCCGCCTCCAACTGCCGGACCGACTCGCTGCCCATCGCCGCCAGCGCCCGGGGCAGCATGATGTCCACCTCCATGTCCTTCTCGGGCATCTGCTCAACCAGCAACTGCTGGGCAGCCAGCATCCCGGGCACTCCCGCCTTCGCGGCCGTGCCCATCTGCTCGAGCACCGTCAACACCAGCGGGCGAAGCTGTTCGGCCCCGTCGCGGCTGAGCAGCCCGATGAGCTTGGGAACCGCCGGGAGGACCTTCGCCTTCGCCTCCTCATGCGGGTAGCTGTAGTGGGTCATCTTCATCAGCGCCAGAACCGCCCCGCGGACCAGCGGGTAGTTCTCGGCCGCCAGGGCGGAAATCATCGTCGGCGCGACCTCCGGGCCGATCGAGACGATAGCCTCGGCGATCTTGTCCGAGGCGTGGCGCTTGGCGTGCATCAGGGCTTCGAGCAGTTGGGGCAGGTGCTCCTCGCCCGCCCCGATCGACGCGACCGCGGCGGACGGTGCGCCCCCGAGGTCCGGGTCGTTTAGACCCGCCAGCAGGGCCGGAAGCACCGGACGGGCCTCCGGCCCGATCGCGCCCAGCGCCCGAACCGCTTCCTGGCGGAGGTCGGGGTCCGGGGAGTCCAGCAGTTCGCCGAGCACGGGCACCAGCCCGGCCACCTCGGGCGAAACCGGCGCCAGGGTCGGGGGCTCGCCGACCTTCTTCGAGCGCTGCCGGGCGGCGACGACCCGCGTCGCGGCGGCGCCGGCGACCATCGCCCACTTGTTGCCCTTGGCGATCGCCGCCCTGATGTGCGGAATCGCGGCCGTTCCGTGCCGCGCGAGCCCGTGGGCGGCGGCGCCGGCCAGCTCGGCCGCGTCCTCGTCCTGCGCCCTGAGGTTGCCCAGGGCGGTCACCAGCGCGTCCATGACCTCCGGCCCGAACTGCGCCAGGGCGCGGATCGCGTTCGCCCGGATCGCCGCGTCGTCGGAATCCACCTTCTCCTGGAGCGCGGCGGAGGCTTCGTCGAAGGCGTCGAGACGGTCGGAATGCCGCTCGGCCATCCGCGCCAGCCCGGCCGAGGCGCGGGCCTGGGCGAACGAATCGCCGTTTTTCAGCGCCAGGACCAGCACATCCACGCACTCGACGTGCGGGAGCATGGCCTCGATGGCGTCCCGCGAGGCGCGGGGTTCGTGCAGCGCCTTGAGCAGGGCGCGGACGGCCTTGTCGCGATCCGGGTCGTCCGGTCGGCTGACCGTGCGGGCCAGGCGCTTCAGCGCGTGACGCCGCGCCTTGACGTCCGTGCCGGTGATATTCTCGATGGTCTCCTGCGTGCTGCGCTCCTCGGTCTGCATGGCGTCCCACACGAAGTAGATGCCGAAGATCAGCACGCCGGCGACGAAGATGGTGGTGCCCTTCATGGTTCTCCTCTATCGATCCACCCGCTTTGGCGGCAATTCAGAACAATCGCCTCCTCACGCGGCATAGGCGTCCCGACCATGCGCTGCACGGTCGTCTCGCCCGTGGGCTTGGTGCGAGACGACTTCGACAGGCAAGATGCCCGCGCCACAAAGAGGCGATTGCCCCCTTGGGGGCAATTGATAAACGATCTTTCGCCTCCGCGGTTCCGCGTCAAGGACGACGGGGCCGCGGGCGAAACCGCCCATGATACGACGCCGCTGCCTCCCACGCCACCGCTGCTTGGCCCGGCGCACGGGATGGGCGCGCGTCCGTCTTGTGGCATGGCCATCTTCGCCATGCGTCCCACGCCCGTCTCGGCCGTGGGGCATGGGCTCCGATGCCCGTGCCACGCATGGGCGAGACGCCCATGCCACGAATTCGTCGCGCACCCCACGGGATCGACACGCTCCCCTCCGGCGAGGCCCGGACGACCGCGCCGCGGGCATGCCTTCGCTCCGGTGTTCGGCAGGGCACGTCTTGCCCGTCCGGCAGGGCGACAGTGGAGCCGGCAGGCCGGCGACGGAGAAATTCTCCCGCTCGCTGCACTACCCGCTTGTTTTGTGCGACTAACTTTGTTATGGTCCGCAAACTCAGACGTGGACGGACGGAAATCATGCCCGCGAAGAACGCCAAACTCAGCGCCTCCCAAGAAGATTACCTCGAGGCCGTGCTGCACCTGGTCCGGCGGTCCCGCGTCGCGCGCGTTCGCGACCTGGCCGAGCGACTGGGCGTGGCCAAGTCCTCGGTCACCGCGGCGCTGAAGTCGCTCTCCCGGCGCGGGCTGATCAACTACGACCCCTACCAGGTCATCACCCTGACCGACAAGGGACGCGAGGCGGCCGAGGCGGTCAGCCGGCGGCATCACCTGCTGCGACGTTTCTGCGCGGAGGTGCTCGGGCTTGACGCCGACGCCTCCGAGTCCAACGCCTGCCGCATGGAGCACGCCATGGACGCCGACGCCCTGCGACGCATCGAACGCCTCGTGGACTTCGTGGACGGCGCACGGCAACGCGGCGACGACTGGCTTGCCGAACTCCGCAAGGCCTGTCCGCCGAGCGGCGCCGACCGCATCCCCGGAACGTGAACGCCATGGAACCGAACGAGCAGACATCCCCGGAATCGCCCGCCCCCGCCATGCCACTGAGCCTCGCGGCCGAGGGAAACGAAGTCGAGCTGGTCGGCGTGGACGGCGGCGCCGGCATGGTCCACCGCCTCGCCGAGATGGGCCTGATGCCCGGCGCGCGCTTCCGCGTGATCACCAAGGGACGCCCGGGCCCGTTCATCATCGCCGTCAAGGGCGCCAAGCTCGTGCTGGGACACGGAATGATCCACCGCATCCGCGTCCGCCCGACCGACCAGAGTTGACCCCCCGACCTGGCCGCATGCACCCCCCGAAGGAATCGCTTCGATGAGTTCAACCCTACGCGTCGCCCTGGCCGGGAACCCCAACTCCGGCAAGAGCACGATCTTCAACGCCCTGACCGGCTCGCGCCAGCACATCGGCAACTACCCCGGCGTCACGGTCGCGCGCAAGGAGGGCGCCTGCCGCTGCGGGGACACCGAGCTGCGCATCACCGACCTCCCGGGCACCTACAGCCTCACCGCCCACAGCCAGGACGAGATCGTCGCCCGCGACTTCCTCGTGACCGAGGAACCGGACGTGGTCGTCGCGATCGTCGATGCGGTGAACCTGGAGCGCAACCTCTACCTCGTCACGCAGCTCATCGAGCTCGGGGCGGTCCCGGTCATTGCGCTGAACAAGTGGGACCTCGCCCGCGCCCGCGGACAGCAGGTGAATGTGGCGATGCTCTCGGAACTGCTGGGCGTGCCGATCGTGACCACCGTGGGCACCGAACGCCGCGGTCTGGACGAGCTTTGCGCCGCGGCCGTCGAGGCGGCGGGCTCCACGCCGCCGGTGCTCAAGGGGCGCATTCCTCGTTACGGCACGGAGGTGGAGCCCCACGTCGAGGAGCTGACGCGCCGCGTCCGTGAGGCGGGCCTTCCCGAACGCCACGCGCGCTGGTTCGCGTTGAAGCTGCTGGAGGGCGATGAGCACACCCGCCGGCGCCTGGAGGAACTGGCGTCCGACGACGTCGAGGCCCTCTGCGCCCGGGCCGAGCAACTCCGCACGCACGTCCGCGACATGTGCGGCGACGAACCGGAGATCATCCTGGCCGACCGGCGGTACGGGTTCATCAGCGGCGCGTGCACCGAGGCGGTCCAGTTGACCGTGGAGATCCGCCACGAGCGGTCGGACAGGATCGACGCGGTGCTGATCAACCGCTGGGTGGGGTTGCCGATCTTCGCCCTGGTGATGTTCGTGCTCTTCCAGTTGACCTTCGCTATCGGCAACCCGCTGGTGGACCTGCTCGACGGCGCCCGCGGCCAGTTGGCGGACGCCGTGCACGCCTGGGGCGGCGAGGGCAACCTGCTGACCGACCTGCTGGCCGATGGGATCATCGAGGGCGTCGGGGCGGTGATCGTCTTCGTGCCGCTGATCGTGCTGCTGTACATCGGCATCAGCGTCCTGGAAGACTCCGGCTACATGGCGCGGGCGGCGTTCGTGCTCGACCGGCTCATGCACCGCGTGGGCCTGCACGGCAAGAGCGTGCTGCCGATGCTCGTGGGCTTCGGATGCACCGTTCCGGCCGTGATGGCCACACGCATCCTGGAAAACCGCCGCGACCGCTTGACGACGATCCTGGTGCTGCCCCTGATGAGCTGCGGCGCACGCCTGCCGGTCTACGTGCTGATCATCGGCGCCTTCTTCGGCAACCGGGTCATGTTCCGCGTGCTGGGCATGGAGGTCCGCGCCCAGGGGCTGATCCTCTTCGCCATCTACGCTCTGGGCATCCTCCTGGCGATGGGGGCGACCAAGGTCTTCCGTTCCACGCTACTCCGCGGGGAGAGCACCTCCTTCGTGATGGAGCTGCCCCCCTACCGCCTCCCGGCCGCGAAGGGCGTGACAGCGCACGTCGGCGAACGCACGTGGGAATACCTCAAGAAGGCCGGGACGATCATCTTCGCGATCTCGATCGTCCTGTGGGCGATGAAGACCTTCCCGCAGTTGCCCGACCAGAAGCGCGCCGAGTTCGACCAGGCCCGTCAGGCGGCCGCGCGGGAGCTGACCGCCCCCGCACCGGACGCCGAACCGGGCGTCCGGGCGGACCTCTCCGCCCGGCTGAAAGAAATCCGCCTCGCCGAGCGGCGCGCGGCGCTGGAACACTCGGCAATCGGGCGAATCGGGCAGACCGTCGCCCCGGTGTTCCGCCCGGCCGGGCTGGACTGGAAGATCACCACCGCGCTGCTGGGCTCCTTTGCCGCGAAGGAGGTCTTCATCGCCCAGATGGGGGTCATCTACGGCGTGGAGGACATCGAGACCGGCGACTCGCTCCGGGCCAAGCTGCGCGCCGACTACACTGTGTGGGTCGGCGTGAGCATCCTGCTGTTTATCCTCGTCAGTTCCCCCTGCGCCGGAACGGTCGCCGTGACGGTCCGGGAGAGCGAGTCGTGGAGATGGGCGGCCCTGCAATGGGGCTACCTGACGGTCATGGCGTGGGTGCTGGCGACGCTGACCTACCAGTTCGGACAACTGCTGACCTGATCGGGAGCACGTCATGTGGCAAACCATCGGAATCATCGTAATCGTCGCCCTCGCGGTGGCGTACATCGCCTGGTACATTCGCCGCCGCGCGAAGGACTCCGGCGGATGCGCCCACTGCGGAATGTCGGAGCAGTGCGCGAGTCCCGAAGATCACGAGAAGCCCCCCACCGACGAAGAGAAAAAGACGCCCGGCGTCGGGCGAGAGGATAGTACGCCTTGACATGTTCGTAATACTTTCGTGCCACCGCTTCTCACTGGAACCTTTATCACCCCCGAAGGAGAACCGATGACCCGCATCGTCTTCGCCGCCCTGTTGCTTCTGGCGTCCACGGTTTCGTTGGCCGCGGCCGGTCCGGAACCCGAGCCGGGTTCGGAGAGCCCCGTTGAGCAGATCAGCACCGATCCCATCACCAACTGGCTGGACCTGACCGGGACGTGGCGGGACGACCTCGCCGAGACGACCGGGACGAGCGTGGCTCTGGCGGTCAACTACACCGGCCAGATCGCGCTGGAATCGGAACGCAACGAGGGCAAGCCCCGCAGCGCCTTCAGCTACGAACTCGGCGTCGAGCAGCGGCTCTGGAGCGGCGCCTCGCTGTACGTCAGCGGCGAGGGCGGCGCCGGCGACGGGATTGACGAGCTGGTGGATACGCTGCTGGGGTTCAACGGCGACGCCGGCGAGCCCCGCTGCATCTACGTCGGCAAGGCCTTCCTGACCCAGACGCTGCTGGACGACCGGCTGATCCTCGTCGGCGGGAAGCTTGACTTGACCGACTTCTTCGACGCCTCCGAGGTCGCCAATGACGAGGACACCCAGTTCCTCGCCCCGGCGCTGGTCAACAACCCCGCGATCCCCTTCCCCGACTACGGTTGGGGCGCCGTGGTCCGCGCCGAACTGGCCGAGTGGCTTTACCTGATGGCCGGGGTCGGCGACGCCCAGGCGATCGCCACCCGCACGGGCTTCAACACCGCCTTCCATGGGCCCGACGACAGCTTCAGCATCTACGAGGTCGGGCTCACCCCGGAGATCTGCGGACGCCCGGGCAACTACCGCCTCATGTTCTGGTACGACCCCCAACCCCTCGAGACCATCGACGGGACGGGCACGGTCCGCGACGACACCGGGTTCGCCCTGAGCTTCGACCAGGAAGTGACCGACCGGGTCTCGCTGTTCTTCCGCTACGGGTTCGCCCACGAGCGCGTCCGGGAAATCGAGCACTTCTGGAGCCTCGGCGGGCAACTCGCCGAGCCGATTCCCGGGCGCAGCGAAGACGTTTTCGGCGCCGGGATGGCGCAGGCGATTCTCGGGGACGATTTCCGCAAGGCCGAAGGACTGGATGACACCGAGACGCAGTTCGAACTCTATTACTCGGCGAAGATCACCGACTACCTGTTCCTCACGCCGCACACGCAGGTGATTCTCGACCCGGTGACCACGCCGGACGAGGACTGCGCCGTCGTCGCCGGCGTGCGCGCCCTGTTCGTCTGGTAATCGGGCCGCGTGGTCTACGCCCGGCCGTTGAGGCGGGCCCGGTGATAGGCGAGGCGCTGCTCGGAGGTCATGGCGGCGAAGTCGGGCAGGCCCTCGGTCGTGGTCGGCCAGGCGGCCCGGCCGTTGCCGGACGCGGCGGGTTCCGCCGCCGGTTTCCGGACGGTGGGCTGTTTCGGGATGCTCAGTGTCGTTCCCGAGCCGCCGTAGCTGAGCGTCTGGTCGGTCTGCTGCATGTCCTCGGCCAGCGGACGGTGCGGCTGGATGCCCAGCCCCTGGAGCACGCCGTGGTAGGCGGGGACGGCTTCGTCGGGCGAGAGGTCCCCGTCGGCGATCCAACGCAGGAACTGGATGAAGCTCAACTGGTGCTCGGCGTTGTTGATCTTCCGCCCGAACAGCGCCGCGCGGGCGCCGTGGGCCTTCGCCTCGGCGAGCAGCTTGAAGGCGTCGTAGGTGGTGCCCGCAGAGCCGCCGAGAATGCCGGGCGCGAGGTGCGGGTCGTAGCGAACGAGATCCTCCATTGCCTTGGGTCCGGTGTAGACCAGCTTGAGGAACACCGGCCGGGCGGCGGTGGGCACCCCGGCGAGGGCGCGGGCGACCATGTCGTTGAGGAAGTCGCCGAGTTTCTCCGGCGGGACCGGGTTCGTCGGGGCGTTCGGCGGAAAGATCTCCAGGAAATGCCGGAAGCCCTTGAGCTCCGCCTCGATGCGGAACTCTTTGTACGCCTCCAGCATGGCGCGGTCCCGCTCGACGTCGTTGTTGAACGTCATGCTGAAGAGCCCGAGATTCGCCCCGAGATGCCGCTGATCCTCGCCGCAGCCCAGCGCCCCGCACTGGGCGTGGTCCAGCAGCGCGGTGCGGAACGGACGGGCCGGCTCCTTCGGGTAGCTCGCCCCGCGGGCGACGTGAATGTCGGTCGTATCGTTCGCCCGGATGGCCGGGGTGACCGGGGAGGCGTCGAAGAGCCGCTCGCGGATCGTCAGCAGTTCATTGGTGCTCACCGACATGAGCATGATGTCCACGAGCTCCTGGCGGGTATTCTCCCGGATGATCCGCCGGTAGTCGCCGAGCGTGCGAAAGCCGCCGTCGGCGTGCTCGGGGCTCTTGCCCGGCGCAGCCATCCCGAAGGCCATGTCCGCATCCTTCGCGTCGGCGAGGATGAAGGCGTTGGAGTCCGGGTTCGAATGAATCTCCGCCAGCTTCCGGTCGAGGGATTTTTCCATGTCTCTCTGCCCTGGTTGACTCGTTGACTGGTTGACTCGCGCTGCGCACGGCGGAGCGTCTCGTGCGCCTCGCACGCCTCGACCGACCCGCCGCGGCCGTGAGAAGTGAACGAGTCAACGGCTTCGGCGGCTAGCCGCCGACGATCTGGTCGGTGATCAGTTGGACCATGCGTTCGATCTCGTCTTCGGCGGCGCGGCGGCGGGCGGTGTCGCTCGAGCCGCCAAGCTGGGCGGGGATTTCCCGCCCGGCCACCACGGCCGGGAACCGCTGCTGCGGGGCGCTGTCGGGCTGGGGCTGACCGTTCTGGGAAGGAAGCCCTTCGATGCCGCTGCCCCGTCCGTGCCCGTTGGCGTCCGCCTGGTGCTGCGGGATGGCGCAGGTGCTGAAGCCGCGGAGGAACTCGTCGCTTCCGGCGAGGGTGCACAGATCCGCCTCGCCCTCGAGCCGCGGGTCGGCGATGCCCATCGTCTCCTTGAGGTCCAGCAGTTCGCGGACCTTCTGCTCGGGCAACTGCGTGACGTTCCCGATCTGCCGGGAGAGCAGGAGAATCTGGCAGTAGCTGTCCACCGTCTCGATGTGGAAGTACGCCTGCTCGAGGTCCTGATCGCAGGCGACCACGCCGTGGTTGGCGAGCAGAATCGTGTTCGCCTTCCGCCGCAGGTGCGGAAGGATCGTCTCGGCGAAGTCCTGCGAGCCCGGCGTGTCGTAGTCGGCGAGCGGGACCTGCCCGATGAAAATCTCCACCTCCGGGAGCACGCAGCTCGGCAGCTCGCACCCGGCCACGGCGAATGCCGTGGCATGCGGCGGGTGGGCGTGCACGACGGCGTTGATTTCGGGGATCTCGTGGAAGATCTGGAGGTGAAGCTTGATCTCGCTGGTCCGCTTCCAGGTCCC
The DNA here is from genome assembly GCA_964439555.1 of uncultured Planctomycetaceae bacterium. Taxonomy (GTDB): domain Bacteria; phylum Planctomycetota; class Phycisphaerae; order SM23-33; family SM23-33; genus CAYTQL01. The sequence goes on from CAYTQL010000016.1 coordinate 11,320, forward strand.
GCCGATCTGCTCGCCCTCGTCGTCGACCACGCAGATCATCTCGGGCGTCAGGAAGCCCTTGCTCACGCCCGTGGGCGTGCAGAGGTACCGCCCGTTGCCCAGACGGTAGCTGATATTCCCGTCATTGGCGGCTACGTACTGGTGATCGTAGATCCGCTTGCCGATCTCGCAGATCTGTTTCTTGACTTCCCATTCGCTGGCCATGTCTGACTCCCGGGCCCGGCTCGCCGGGTCCCAATCAACCGCAGAGCTCGCAAAAGCCGCGGAATCGTCCGGGCCGTCCGCCCGTGCTCCGCGCCCCCCGGCGCCTCGGCGTCTCGCGTCACTTCATTGCTGGTCGCCACGTCGCTACGTCGCTATGTCGTTGCTTCACGATGTCGCTTCACCGCGACTCGACTGCTTTCCACTCGATCCTGTCCACGATCAGCCCGTTGTAGCAGTCGAACGGGACGCGATCGGGGTGGAACGGCGCGGTGGCTTCGCGGCCTTCCACCAGGCCGATGACGTCGCCTTCGCGGGCGGAGAGTTCGTCGTAGGTTACGAGCGTTTCGTCGTTGCCCTCGTTTTCGCCCGCGAGCGTTCCGCGGTTCATCGTGCGGACGATGAGGTAGTTGCCCGGCCGCATCTGGTCGAGCTGGTGGGTCAGCACCACCTTGCCGATGACCCGCGCGAGTCTCATGGTCGGCCCTCCAACTCGGCGAGCGTCGCCAGCAGCACACGGTCGCGCTGGTCCCGCCCGGTCGGGTCGGCGAACTGCCGGACCATCGAGCGGATTTCGTGGAACGTGGCGACGCTGTGCCCGATGACCAGGAGGTTCGCGTCGAACTGGCGCATCGCCGCGGCCACCGAGTCGGTCCGCGTGCCCTGGACCGGTCGGACGCCGGGGACGGCCCCGGCCAAGGTCATCGCGCCGGCGGCGTACGGAAGCACGGCCACGCCGGCGGCGAGTTCGCCCCGCCCGATCGCCTCGGCGAGGGATCGCGTGTTGCGGACCCAGCAGTCGGTGGCCGTGTAGTCGCAGGTGGCGATTCCGTCATGTTTCAGGGCGCCCAGTGCACCGCTGACCTTGGCGTCGGCGCGGTCGGTGACGATGCCCAGGGCGCCGACGTTCGCGGCCGGGCCGGCGGGCGTCAGGGCCGGGGCGGCGTCGGCGCCGGGGTTGGGCTCGCCGGGTTCCTCCTGGTCGCGGACGATCATCAGGTGCTTCTGCTCGGCGAGGTCCTCCGCGGCGGGCGTCAGGTGCTCGTTGGGCGTGAGGAGGACCTTAGCGCCCTCCGCGTCCATCCGTCCGCGGAGCATCTCGGCGGTGATGAAGACCTTCCCGGGCTTCGTCGGCGTCGCGGGCGTCGATTTACGCGAGACCGGGCGGGTGAGCACCGGGTTCCCCGCCGCGGTGAACTCCCCTGCCGCCAGGCCCGCGTTCAGCCCGGCCGCGGGCGTCCGCGGCTGCTCGACGACGGGCGCGCCGCCGAGCGCCTCGAGCACCTTCCGGACAATCATGTCAATCGTTTGCTGATCCATTGTGGAGTGCGGCGACTCGTCACCGCTTTGCCCTTCGGCGACTTGTCGCTGGTTTTCGTTCTTCTGCCCGGGCTCGCACGATCACGGACAATGCAGCCGTGCGCCCGTTCCGAATCTCTTCCTCGGCGTCTTCGCGGCTCGACGGCCGGGGCTTCGCCGTGTTCGTCAGTCGTCCGCGACGCCCACCACCGCCCAGCGGGCGGGCGAGGTGTTGTCGCCGACCATCTCGCGGGCGCCCTTTCCGTCATTGCTGATGACGACCTTCGCTCCGCGTCCGGCCCCGAGCATGTCGATCGCCAGGACGGGGTCCCCGGAAGGCTCGCCGTCCGGGCCCAGCGGCTGGACGATCAGCAGTTTCCACCCGCGCAGGGTGTGATGCTTGATCGTGCTGACCACCGAACCTTCGACCATTCCCAGCAGCATCGAAACTCCAGAAGCGCCGCCCGCGGAGACGCACGTCCGCGGAGGCCGTCATCGCGCAGACAACACTCATCCCGGTCCTGCTCTGCGCCGTCGTCTGCGTCCCCGCGGCTCTGCGGTTCAAACGATTCTCAGGTTGTCCACCATCACGCATCGCCGGAAGCGGGTGAAGGTCATCGGGGTGACCACGCCTTCGCCGGTGGTGCAGGCGATGGAGAAGTTCCCGTAGCCTTCGCCGCCGAGCCCGTCGCCGGCCACCGAGGGCCCGTTCTTGACGAACACCGTCGTGTTCACCGCCTTGCCCATGTAGGTCATGTGGTCGACGAGGCGGGAGTGGATGATGGCCGTGTGGCGGAAGCCGTGCTCCGCCTCGACGGCGTAGTCCACCGCCTGCTCGAAGCTGTCGCACCGGACGAAGGGCAGCACGGGCATCATCTGCTCGGCCTGGACCCAGCCGGAGGCCTGGTCCGTCTCGCCGAACAGCAATCGGCAGTTTTCCGGGACCTGCACCCCGATGGCCCGGGCGATCACCGGCGCCTCGGCGCCGACGTACTCCTTGTTCGCGTGCGGGTGCCCGCCGTCCTTGCCCGGGACGATGCAATGCCGCTCCAGCTCGCTCATCTGCTCGCGGGAGAGCCGGTAAGCCCCCACCGCCTCCATGGCCGAGAGCATGCGGTCCCACACGCCGCCGACGACGTAGGCTTCCTTCTCCGAGATGCACAGGAGGTTGTTGTCGTACGCGCAGCCTTCGAGGATGCAGCGCGCGGCGTTGTCGATCTCGGCGGATTCGTCGACCACCACCGGCGGGTTGCCCGGACCGGCGCAGATCGCCCGCTTGCCGCTCTTGAGCGCCGCGGCCACGACACCGGGACCGCCGGTGATCGCGAGGCAGCCGACGTCGGGGTGCTTGAAGATCTCGTTGGCCGACTCGATCGTCGGCTCGGTGATGACGCAGATGAGGTTGTCGATGCCGATCTTCTCGTAGATCGCCTGGTTGAACAGCTTCGCGCCGTAGGCGGCGACCTTCTTGCCGCCCGGGTGCGGGTTGACCACCAGGGCGTTGCCCGCGGCGATCATGTTCACCGCGTTGACCGCCAGGGTCGGCAGGGAGTGGGTCACCGGCGTGATGACGCCGATGACGCCCCAGGGGCCAGCCTCTTCGAGCGTGATGCCGTGATCCCCGCTGAAACAGCCCGTGCGCATGGCCTCGACGCCCTGGGCGATCTCGGCGACCAGGCGGACCTTCTCGGGCTTGTGCGGCGCGTGTCCGAGCTGCGTCTCCTCGTATTCCATGCGCCCGAGTTCGTCGGCCTGGTTGCGGCAGATGGTGCGGATCAGGTCGCAGGCGACCTCGCGCTGGGCGAGGGAGCGCTTGACCAGCGCCCGTTGGGCGGCCGTCGCGGCGGCCACGGCGTCGTGGACGCCCGTGAACTGCCCGAAGCGGCTCCCCACGCTCTGCGCCGCGGACGCCGGGGCGGGCGACCCGTTCGCGCCGACCGTGCCCACCGGGGCCGAGGCGCTCGAGCCGGGCGTCGGGGCGACGCGCCCGCCCCAGCCGCTCTGGACCTGCGTGAGCACCTTCTGGACCATGTCACGCACGAGATCTTCGTTTACCTGAGTCATCTATTCGCTCCCTGTGACGGGTTGCCTGCGCTGCTCGCGACCGAACGTCCGCTCCGTGGTCAGTCCTGCTTGCGGAACACCGGCGTTCCCAGGACGCTGACGGTGTCGAGGATCGCGGTGATGACGCAATCGACGGGCGCCTTGGCGAGGTGCTCGGCCATGCGGGCGCTGGAGCCCTGGGTGACCAGGACGATCTCGTCGTCGCCGGCGCCGACGGCGTCGACGGCGATGAAGGTCCGCCCGGTGGGCTTGAGCGTTTTGCCGTCCTCGTCGGCGCGCATCGGCTCGACGATCAGCAGCTTCTGGGCGACCATGGCGTCCACCTTCTGCGTGGTCACCACCGTGCCTCGGACTTTGCCAATGAACATGTGCGCTCTCCGGCCGAGCGGCCGGCGATCCGCGAACCGGCGTCGCAGCGAAAGGCGCACCCGCAGCGAACTGCGGACGCGACCTGCGTCGCTGCCCCGCCCGTCGCATCGTCGCCGTCGCTACGGCACGATCTTCTCCACTTCCTTGTGCGGGCGGGGGATCACGTGGACACTGACGACCTCGCCGATGCGGCTGGCGGCGGCGGCCCCGGCGTCCACGGCGGCGCGGCAGGCGGCGACGTCGCCGGTGACCTGCACCGACACGTACCCGCTGCCGACCTTCCGCATGCCCAGGTACTTCACGCTTGCGGCCTTGAGCATGGCGTCGGTGGCCTCGATGATCGCCACCAGCCCACGCGTCTCAATCATCCCAATCGCTTCTTCCATCACCGATTCTCCGTATTCGTTGCGTCGTTGACTCGTTGACTCGTTCCCCCCGTACTCGTACTCGGTCGTCACCCGTTTCGTCGTTCTGTGCGAACTACGGTCGCCTCACCAACTCCTTCGCCTGCCTCGCGACGATGAGTTCTTCGTTCGTCGGGACGATCCAGAGGGCGACCTGTGAGTCGTCCGCGTCGATGCGGCCTTCGCCGCTTACGGCGGTGTTTTTCGCGGGGTCCATGCGGATGCCGGCGAACTCGAGGTCCGCCAGGACCCTCGCCCGCAGGTCGGCGTTGTTCTCGCCGATGCCGCCGGCGAAGGCGATCGCGTCGAGCCCGCCGAGTTCCACGAGGTAGGCGCCGAGGAAGTCCCGGATGCTCGTGGCGAACAGCTCCCGGGTCAGGACGGCCCGTTCGTCTCCCGCGTCCGCCGCGGCGTCGATGTCCCGCATGTCCCCGCCGGTTCCGCTGAGGGCGGCCAGGCCGGCGTCGCCGCCGAGCGCGGCGAGCATCTCGTCGAGCGACTTGCCCGTCTGCTCGGCGATCAGCTTGAGGGCGAAGACATCCAGCTCGCCCACCCGCTTGCCCTGGGGCAGCCCGGACTGCGGGCTGAGCCCGAAGCTGTTGGCGACGCTCTGCCCGTCGCGGATCGCACAGAGGCTGCTTGATCCGCCGAGGTGGCAGGAAATCACCCGCCTCGCCTCGGGCATCAGCTCGGCCGTCCGCGTGGCGACGTACCGGTGCGAGGCGCCGTGGAACCCGTAGCGGCGGATGCCGTAGCTCTCCGACCAGCCCTCCGGGACCGCGTAAAGCCGCCGCCGGTCGGGAATGGTCCGGTGGAACCCGGGTTCGAACGCCGCGATCAGCGGCGTCTGCCCGAGGACCTCGCGGAACATCCGCATCGCCGCGATGTACGGCGGATTGTGCGCCGGGGCGACGGGGACGAAGTACTCCATCCGCTCGAGCAGCGCGTCGGTAACGCGGGCGACCGGCTCGGCGTCCCCGGCCATGACGGCCTTGAACGCTACGGCGTCCAGTTCGTCCGGCGCGTCGAGGGCGCCGCGGTCGACCAGCGCCTCGAGCACGGTGCGGATGCACCGCCCGTGATCGGGGAAGTCGCGAGGGTCGCGCGTCTCGTCGCCGCCAACGGCGAGCTTCAGCGTCCCGCCGGTCTGCCCGATCCGATCGGCCGAACCGGAGGCGATCTCCGTCTCCGCGCCGTCGAGGTCGAAGAGGCGGAACTTGAAACTCGTCGAGCCGATGTTGCTCACCAGGATCTTCATCGCGAATCCCGCCGGACGGGCTACTTGAGGAAGGTCCCTTCCAGCGCCTGGTGCGGCGCGGGGATCACGTGGCAACTGACCATCTCGCCGACCTTGCCCGCCGCGGCGGCGCCGGCGTCGACGGCCGCGCGAACGGAACCCACGTCGCCGGTGACGATGGTGGTGACGTAGCTGCCGCCGATTTCGATCCGCTTGACGATTTCGACGTTGGCGGCCTTGCACATGGCGTCGGAGGCTTCGACGAGCCCCACGAAGCCCTTGGTCTCGATCATGCCGAGTGCTTCCATGGTCTTCTCCTGGCTACTTCTTGCTGGCCGCGGGCTTCTTGCCGCCCGGGAGGGCCTCTTCGAGTTCCTCGTGCGGACGGGGAATCACGTGGACGCTGACGACCTCGCCGATTCTCGACGCGGCCGCGGCGCCCGCGTCCGTCGAGGCCTTGACGGCCGCGACGTCGCCGCGCACGAACGACGTAACCATGCCCGCGCCGACCCGATCCCAACCGATCAGTTCGACGTTGGCGGCCTTCGCCATGGCGTCCGACGCTTCAATCAGGCTCACCAGCCCGCGCGTTTCCACC
>CAYTQL010000017.1:0-11559 GCA_964439555.1 uncultured Planctomycetaceae bacterium
GCGTACCGCATGAGAGCGATGGTCCTGGCGGTCGGCGACGAACTCGTCAGCGGGCAGACCGTGGACACCAACAGCGCCTGGCTGGCGCGGCGCCTGGCCGCGAGAGGCGTCGAACCCGTCGAGCACCGTACGCTGGCCGACCGGCTCGATGAGATCGCCGAGGGCCTGGCCCGGGCGGCCGAGGAGGCCGAGCTGGTCGTCGTCTCCGGCGGGCTGGGCCCGACCCCCGACGACGTCACCCGCCAGGCTTTGGCGCGGGCGATGGGCGTGGAACTCGAGCTGGATGAGCAGCGACTGGGCGAGATTGAGGAGTTCTTCGCCCGCCGGAACCGCCGGATGCGCGACGGCAACCGCATCCAGGCGATGTTTCCCCACGGGTCGCGTTCGATCCCTAACCCCCGCGGCACCGCGCCGGGCATTGCCGCAAGACTCTGCGATGCCGTAATTTACGTGCTGCCCGGCGTGCCCGCCGAAATGCGCGGCATGTTCGCTGACGCCGTCGAGCCCGCCCTCGCCGGACGCGCCGGCGTCGTGGTCCACCACGCGGTGCACACCTTCGGGAAGGGCGAGTCGGACGTCACGGCCGAGATCGGCGACCTGCTCGCACGCTCCGGCGAGCTCACCGCGGGGACCACCGTCTCCGGCGGGATGGTCTCGATCCGCATCACCGCCCGCGCCGCCGACGAACAGGCCGCCCGCGAGGCGATCCGCCCGCTGCGGGACGAGCTGCTCTCCCGCCTCGGCTCGCTGGTGGTCTCCGAGGGCGAGCAGACGCTCGAAGACGTCGTCAGCGACCTGCTTCGGCAGCGGGGGCAGTGCCTCGCGACCGCCGAGAGCTGCACCGGCGGGCAGCTCGGGCAGTTGCTCACCGCCCGCCCCGGCGCCTCGGACGTCTACGCCGGCGGGGTCGTAAGCTACTCCAACCACGCCAAGGCGGCGTTGCTGGGCATCGAGGAAGAGGCGATCCTGGAGCACGGGGCGGTCAGCGAAGCGATCGCCCAGGCGATGGCGACCGGCGTCCGCAGACGCCTCGACGCCGACTGGGGCATCGGGATCACCGGCATTGCCGGGCCCACCGGCGGCAGCGAGGGCAAGCCGGTCGGGCTGGTGTGGATCGGGCTGGCGCGGGTCGATGGCGTGGAGGCCCGCCGATTCGTCTTCCCCGGCGACCGTGCGGGCGTGCGCCTCCGCAGCGCCCTGGCGTCGCTGAACCTGCTCCGTCTCGAACTGCAACAGGAGCCCGCCGGATGAGCCGCCCCCTCGACTGGCTGGTCTTCGACCTCGGCGGCGTGGTCCTCGCCGACCCGTCGGCGACGATCTGCTCCGCGGTCGCGCGGCGTCTGCAAACGGAGCTCGAGCGTCGCTTTCCCGGGCTGCTGGAGGACGGACCCGTCCCTTACTCCCCGTCGAGCACCTCGCGGAGCTGCGGCGGGAGGTAACGGTCCTCCAGTTCGCTTCGCGAGCGCAGGACGCTCGCGACGCCGTCAATCTGGTCGGCCGGGGCGGCGGAGGCATTGATGAACAGCATTTCCCGCCCCTTCAGGCGGACCAGTTCCGCCCCGGGGTGATCCGAGCTCATCGGGAGCGACGGAACGTGACGTAGTTCGATTCCGAGCTCCTCGGCAAGGTCCAGCAGCATGCTCAGGAGGGTTTCGGTGTCCATGGAACGGTTACAGCCCTCAAGTTCCCCCCCGACCCATCCGATAATGTCACCAGAGAAGTACCGGAACTTCTCGTGCGGTTCCAGTCCCTTCAGTAAGAGGATCGCCCAGACGTGTCCCAAGCGACCGAGACCCCGTCTCACCAGGAACATCTCGCTCAGCTTCAGGCGGAGGTGGATGCCCTGCGATGTCAACTACAGCAGGCGCAGAGACTTGCGGCGCTCGGCACGATGACCGCCATGGTCGCCCACGAGTTCAACAACATCCTCACGCCGATCATCAACTACGCCCAGCTCGCTCGCAGCAATCCCCAGTTGACCGACAAGGCCATCGACCGCGCCGCCGACGGCGGACAGCGGGCCAGCACCATCTGCGAGGCGATCCTGAACCTCGCCGGGGGCGATCTGCCCGAGCCCAGCGAAATCTCGCTCCGGGAGCTGATCGACTCCACGCTCGACGCGATGGCCCGCGACCCCCGCAAGGACGGGATCGAGCTGACCGTGAACATCCCCGACGACCTGACGCTGCGAACCTGGCCGTCGCGACTCCAGCAGGTTCTGCTGAACCTGCTGATGAACGCCCGCGCCGCCCTGCTGGCCAAGCCCGGACTCCGACGGATCGAGATCTCGGCCGAGGCGAACGGTGACGAGGTGACCCTCCGCGTGTCCGATAACGGCGTGGGGATCTCGCATGAAGACATGGCGAAGATCTTCCAGGCGTTCTACACCACGCGGAAGGAAGCTTCCGGGCAGGCGCGCGGACACGGACTCGGGCTGACGATCTGCCACGACATCGTCTCCGAGATGGGCGGGCGCATCGACGTCAGCTCCGCGCCGAAGCAGGGCGCCGTGTTCACCGTCCAGATCCCCCGCACCGTCACCACGCCCCCCATCGCCCGCTCCGCCTGAGCCCTCCGCCCAGGCGCCGACGCCCCACCACCGCGGCCGAGCGGCCGTACTCGAGATCGCTTTCGCCGGGAATCCCGCTTCGCCCAGGTCCCGCCGCATGCCCTCGGGCTCTGAACGGTCGGTCCCGGGTGGCACGGCGCCGGCGCGGCGGGGTACAATGGGCGTCGGTGGGCGAGCGCGTCGCGCGGTCGCGAGGAGAGCCGTATGTCCCGAACTCCGGGTCTCTGCATTATCAAGGTCGGCGACACCTGGCCGGACTTCGCGCGCACCCACGGGGATTTCGAGCACTGGACGGCCGTGGCGATGGTGCGGGAGTGCCCCGTCGTCCGCGTCCGCAACGGGCAGGATCTGCCCGAGCCCGACGCCCTTGCCGGCGCGATCGTCACCGGCGCACACGAGATGGTCACCGACCGGGCGGACTGGTCGGTGCGCACGGAGGACTGGCTGGTGCGGCTCGTGGAGCGCGAGGTTCCCGTGCTGGGCATCTGCTACGGACACCAACTGCTCGCCGCGGCATGCGGCGGGCGTGTGGGCGACAATCCGCACGGGACGGAGGTCGGGACCACGGAGCTGGAGCGGACCCCCGCAGCCGCCGGGGACCCGCTGATTGGCGCGCTGCCCGCGCGGTTCGCCGCACACGTGTCGCACGCGCAGTCGGCGCTGGAGCTTCCGCCGGGCTCCCGGCCGCTGGCGCGGTCCGATCGCGAGCCGCACCACGCATTCCGCGTCGGCGCCTGCGCCTGGGGCGTGCAGTTTCACCCCGAGTTCGACGTCGCCCACACCCGCGAGTACACCCGACGGCGCCGGGAGCAACTCGCCGCGGAGGGGCAGGACGCCGACGCTTTGCTTGCCGGCGTCCGCCCGACGCCCGAGGCGACCGCCCTGCTCCGCCGTTTCGCGGCGCTTTGCACGAGCGAGAGAGGAGACGGACGTGACTGAATCGCGAACGGTCGTCTGGGAGGGGGCGCACCTGCGGATGATCGCGGGCGACTGGGAGTACGTCGAACGGGTGGGCATTGACGGGGTCGTGGGCATGATCGCCCTGACGCCGGCGGGGAGCCTGCTGCTGGTCGAGCAGCACCGTCCGCCGGTCGACGCCCGGACGATCGAGATCCCCGCCGGGCTCGTCGAGCCGGGCGAGGGCCCCGCCGACGCCGCCCGACGGGAACTGCTCGAGGAGACCGGGTACCACGCCGGGCGTCTCGTCGAAGTGACCGCCGGGGTCGTCAGCGCCGGGCTGACCGACGAGGCGATCGCCCTCTACCGCTGCACCGGTCTGGAACGGCGACACGCCGGGGGCGGGGACGCCGGCGAGGAGATCACCGTCCACGAAGTCCCGCCGGCGGCGCTGTTGGGCTGGCTGGCTGCACGGCGGCGCGAGGGGCGGGTGATCGACCTGAAGTGCTACGCCGCCCTGCCCCTGCTGGACGCCGGGGACGATTGACGGAACCGCCGGACCCTCGAGCCCCGTTGAGTAGGTCAGAAGAGTGTGACATGTTCCGTCGAACGATGCGAATCGCACTGACCGCGCTGCTGACGGCCGGCCTGGCCGTTCTCGGCGGGTGCAACGAGGAAGGACACAGCAAAATGCCATGCGCCGACGGCCCGCGGGCCAAGACCATCGGACAGGACAGTGAATCCGGGCGAACCGAACAGGCCTACTTCGCGGCCGGGTGCTTCTGGGGCGTCGAGGCGGCGTTCCGGAGCGTCGAGGGCGTGCTGGAGACCGAGGTGGGCTACATGGGCGGGCACACCGAGAACCCCACCTACAAGCAGGTCTGCTCCGACCGCACCGGGCACGCCGAGTCGGTCCGCGTGGCGTACGACCCGCAGCAGGTGAGCTACGGGGACCTGCTGGCGGTCTTCTGGGACGCCCACGACCCCACCCAGCGCAACCGCCAGGGGCCTGACGTGGGCTCGCAGTACCGCTCGGCGATCTTCTACGCCTCCGAAGCCCAGTGCGAAACGGCCGAAGCGTCCAGGGCGAAGCAGCAGGAGCACCACGCCCGCCCCGTCGCCACCGAGATCACCGAGGCCCCGACTTTCTGGCTGGCCGAGGAGTACCACCAGCAGTACATGGAAAAACGCGGCCTCGGCGCCTGCCACTGAGCCTCCGCCGGCGGGCCGCCATTCCGCACCCACACCGACTCGCTCTATGAGCCGCCGCGAAGAGATCAACTTCCATGAACCCTGTTCCTTCCGGGCGTCCATTCTATGCGGCCCGGGCGCCGCACGGCGAGCAACGGCATTGCCCGCCGGGGAAGGAGCGGCGCACCTGCAACTTGCGCTCGCCCTCTCCGGGGGGCGAGGGGTATAACCTCGGGGCAGGGATCAGACCGCATCCAGTTTGGGAGCCGCAATGACAGAACACTTCGCCGACAGGCTTCTCGAAGCGATCGCCGAGAAGAACGCCCCGGTCTGCGTGGGCGTGGACCCGCGCTTCGACCGCCTTCCCGCCGCCCTTCGCGAGGGGGCGGAGACCCCCGCCGAGCAGTGCGCGGCGATCGGTCGGTTCTGCTCGGGGGTCCTCGAGGCGGTGGCGCCCCACGTGCCGGCGGTCAAGCCGCAATCGGCCTATTTCGAGGCGTGGGGCCCGCTCGGGGTGGAGACGTACTTCCGGACCGTCCGCCGGGCCCGGGAACTGGGGCTGCTGGTCATCGGCGACGTAAAGCGCAACGACATCGGCTCAACGGCCGAGGCGTACGCCGCCGCCCACCTCGCCGGGCCCGACGCCCCCGACGCGGTCACCGTCAACGGGTACTTCGGGCTCGACGGGCTCGCGCCGTTCCTGTACGTCGCCCGCGACGAGGGCAAGGGCGTCTTCACGCTGGTGCGGACGTCGAACCCCTCGGCCGGGCAGGTGCAGGACTTCGCCGACGCGGAGGGCACGAAGCTCTTCGAGCATGTGGGCAGGCTGGTTGCGACGCTCGGGGGCGACGCGGAACTGATCGGCGAGCGGGGCTTCAGTTGCCTCGGGGCGGTGGTCGGCGCGACCTGGCCGGGCGAAGCCGAGGCGCTGCGGAAGCTCATGCCCCAGCAGGTGTTCCTGGTCCCCGGTTACGGCGCACAGGGCGGGACCGCCGCGGACTGCCGCCCCGCCTTCGGCGAGGACGGAACCGGGGCGATCGTCAACGCCTCCCGGAGCGTGATCTACGCCTTCGAGGACGACCAGTCCGACTGGCAGACCGCCGTGGCCGAGGCGGGGAAAGCCTTCGCCGCCGACATTCGCGGGGTCGTAGAGTAGCCCGGAGCCGAGATGCCCGCACGCCGCCGGAATCCGCAACTGTTCGCCCTGCCCGCAGGCCCGCCGGAGCGCATCGAGCTGGGCGGCGCGGGCTACCGGATCGTCCGCGTCTACAAGCACGATTTCTGGGCCGCCACGTGCCTCTACGAGGCGGAGGCGCCGACGGAGGTCCCGCGTGCGGTCGTGAAGTTCGGCCGCTCCGGAAACTTCTGCGGGGCGCCGCTGGGCTTCGCGGGACGGTTCCTTCGCGACCGGGAGGAGGCGATCTACGCCCGCCTGGCGGGGCTGGAGGGCGTCCCCCGCTGGCTGGGGCGCCTCGGCGACGCCGGCTGCGCGATCGAGCACATCGACGCCGTTCCGCTGGATCACGTGGAGGACCCCCCGCCGGGGTTCTTCGACCGGTTGCGGGTGCTGTTCGACGCGGTCCATGCCCGGGGCGTCGGCTACTGCGACGCGAACAAGCGGTCGAACATCCTCGTGGGCCCCGCCGGCGAGCCGTACCTGGTGGACTTCCAGATTTCGGTCCGCGAGCGTCCGGACCTGCCCGGCCCGCTGCGGGCGCTGGCGAGTCGGCTGGTGAGCTACGTCCGGGATCGGGACCTCTACCACCTTTACAAGCACAAGCGCCGGATGGTCCCGGAGCGGCTGACCCCGGCCGAGGACGCCCTCTCGCGCAAACGCGGACGCCTCCACCGCCTGCACCGCGCGATCACCAAGCCCTACCGCGCGATCCGCCGCTCGCTGCTGCGGCGACGTCACGAGCGCGGACAGCTCACCAGCCCGACTGAGGCCCTCGAAGACCACCACCAGCCGGAAAAGGCTACCTGGCGTGCCTCCGGGAACCGCCGCCTCGCCGACCACGAGGACGAAACCCCGCCGACGCCACGATGAAACACCGGAGCGAGTGCATGAAAACCATCGTCGCCGCCGTCGACTTCTCAGACGCCACCGAGCCGGTCACCGCCGCCGCGGCGCGCATCGCCCGGGCGACCGGGGCGCGGCTGCACCTGTTGCACATCGGAAGACCCGAGCCGGATTTCATCGGCTACGAGCCGGGTCCGGACGAAGAGCGTCAGAACGTCGCCGGGGAGATGCGCGCCGAGCACCGCAAGCTCCAGGAGCTGATCGACCGGTTCACCGGGGAGGGGCTGGAGGTGGACGGAACCATGCCCCCGGGGCCCGCGGCGGAGAAAATCCTCACCGAGTCGCGGGAACTGTCCGCCGAGATGATCGTCCTCGGCTCCCACGGGCACGGGGCCCTGCACAACCTGCTGGTCGGCTCGGTCTCCGAGGCCGTCCTGCGCCACGCCGACCGCCCGGTGCTGGTCGTCCCGGTGCGGCAGCGGTGAACGCCGAGGGGCGATGACCCGTCGCCGCAACCGCAACGCGGGGAGAATCCTCCGCGGGCGCAGCTTCAGCTCAGCAGCCCGGTGATGATCAGGTCCGAGGCCGCCTCCTCGTCCAGGCCCCGGGCCATGAGCGTCTGGAGCTGTTTCTGGTCCACGCTGCCCAGCGCCGCTTCGTGCGTGACGTGGGCCTTGGGGTGGGACACTTCCACGATCGGCATCGCCGAGGCGATTCCCCCGCCCTGGATGATCTCCTGGCAGTCCACGTGGCCTCGCGCCCCGGCCGCCGAGGCGGTGAGCTTGTTGTAGACCTCCGCCCGCGCCTCGTCCGCCACGGCCACTCGGCTGGTCAGGGCGCCGCGGGCGTTTTCGCCGGCGAGGTGTCCGGTCTCGCGGATGTTGATCCGGTCGTCGCCCCGGCCTCGGACGCGGGCGTTCATCTCCAGGACGCTCCGCGGCCCGCAGGTGGTCTCGTAGTCGATGTCGATGACGCCGACGCGGCCTTCGATAAGTTCGAAGTCGGTCCGAAACCGGGCCGAGTCCTCCAGGGCGACCCTCGATTTCGGCGCCACCAGCAGTCCGCCCGCGTCCGAGTGGATGTGCCGCTCGAAGTAGCTGTAGTGCGCCTCGGAGCCGATCGCCAGCTTTGCATCCATCTTGTGCTCGATGCTCGCGCTCCCGTCGGGGTTGAGCTTCGCGTTCGGGAAAATGCAGTGGGCCACCACGTCGATCTGCGCCCGGGGCTCGACGCGCAGGTCCATCACGATCCGCTGGACGCCTTCCTCCTCCACGAGACCGAAGCACATGTGCACCGGCTTGACGAAGGTCTTGCCCTCGCGGACCACGATGCCCAGTTCGACTCCGTCTTCTATACGTGCGACGTCGATCTCCAGCCCTTCCACGTCGCGGGAGGAGACCACCTCGTTACGCCCGATCACCAGGTGCCCGACGTCGGCGTCGTTCATCTGGGAATGCAGGCCGGCGAATTTCGTCAGTTCGGCCAGTGTGTCCATCGAAAGTCCTTCATCCCGCCGCGGGGCGCGGGTTACTCCAGGGGGTCCAGGGCGGGTCGGTTGCGGTGGTCGCAAGGGATGCAACGATTGCCGAAGTAGCGTTCCACCTCGTCCACCCCGCCCTTGTCCACGATCTGTCCGCAGCACATCAGGAAGGCGTGCTCCGCCCAGCCGAGCACCTCCATGCTGTGGGTAATCAGCAGCACCGTCGAGCCCGCCTCGCGGAGCAGGTCGATCGCCTCGCGGATGCGGCGGAGCGACTCGACGTCGATTCCGCTGTCCGGCTCATCGAGAATCACCAGTCGCGGCGTCATCGCCACGATGCTCGCCAGTTCGGCTTTTTTGCGCTCGCCCCCGGAGAGGGTCCGGTCCACGGTCCGGCCTCGGTAGCGATCGGGGGGCAGTCCGACCTTGGCCATGATCTCATGGATCGCCTCGTGGGACTTGTCCCTCGCGGCCACGCCGATGAACTGCTCCAACGAGAGCCCCTCGAAGCGGGCGGGTTCCTGCCAACCCAGCGTGATGCCCCTGCGGGCGCGGGCGTCGACGGGCAGGTCAATCAGCGATTCGCCGTCGAAGCGGATGTCGCCGGAGACGTCGCGGTAGTCGGCGATGCCCATGATCGCGTAGGCGAGGGTGCTCTTGCCCGCCCCGTTGGGTCCGACGATCGCGTGGACGTAGCCCTCCCAGAGCTCCAGGTTGAGCTCGTTGAGGATCGGGGCGCCGTTGGCGGCGAAGCTCAGCTTTTCGATTTCCAGCAAGGCCATGCTCAGCGTCCACTCCAGTCTCTCGCCGCCGCCGACCTGCGGCGGTCGCCCGAGGGCTTCATTGCACTCCTGCGGTTCCCGGCGCTAGGCTATCTTCCGAAGCCGATTATCTTACCCACGGGAGCGAAACGATGAAAGCCATGGTCCTGAAGACAATTGCGCCGGTCGACTCCGCTCCGCTGAGCCCGGAGGACCTCCCCGAGCCGACCCCGGGCGACGGGGAGGTGCGGGTGAAGGTTTCCGCCTGCGGGCTCTGCCGGACCGATCTGCATGTCATCGAGGGCGACCTGCCCGAGCCCGACCTGCCGCTGATCCCCGGGCACCAGGTGGTCGGGACGGTGGACCGGCTCGGGCCCGGCTGCGAACGCCTCTCGGTCGGCGACCGCGTGGGCGTCGCCTGGCTGCGCGGAACCTGCGGGCAGTGCCGCCACTGCACCGCCGGGCGGGAGAACCTCTGCCCGCACAAGCGCTTCACCGGCTACCACGCCGACGGAGGGTTCGCCGAATACACCCTCGTCCCGGAAGATTGGGCGTACGCGATCCCCGAAGCATTCTCGGACGCCGAAGCCACGCCGCTGCTCTGCGCGGGCATCGTCGGCTACCGGTCCTTCAAGCGAGCCCGCCCGCGGGACGGGGGAACGCTGGCGATCTACGGGTTCGGGTCCAGCGCACACATCGTCTGCCAGATCGCCGTCCATCGCGGGATGGACGTTTACGTCGTCTCCCGCTCGGAGGACCATCTCCAACTCGCCCGCGACCTCGGCGCCGTCTGGGCGTCTCAGGATGCCGACGGAATGCCCGTCGATACCGAAAGCGCCATCGTCTTCGCGCCCGTCGGGGAGCTGATTCCCGTCGCCCTGGAGCACCTCGCGCCCGCGGGAACATGTTCACTGGCCGGAATTTACATGACCGATACCCCGCCGATGGACTACGAGAAGCACCTGTTCTACGAACGGGAGCTTCGCAGCGTCACCGCCAATACGCGCGAGGACGGGCGCGAACTGCTGCGCGAGGCGGCGGAAATCCCCATCCGACCGCACACGACCACCTGGCCGCTCGAGCAGGCAAACGAAGCTCTCCAGGCGCTCAAAAACGACCAAATCAGCGGAACCGGCGTTCTCCGCATCCGCTCGGACTGATTCGGAGAATCTTGCCGCGCTCAGGTCACCGCCCTACAATGGGTAAGTTCGCATGGGACGCTCGCGCATACGTCAAATCGCCCGCACCTCCGGGGGCGCTTGATGCCGGAAAGATCACTTCAGAGTCGCCCGCGCGGCGGCGTTCTGGTGACGGTCCTGCTCTTCGCGGTCGTCGGTGCGCTGTCGCTGCTGCTGGCCTCTTGGGGGCCTTGGCGCGAGCCGGGGGCGATCATCCTGTTCATCCCGCTGCTATGGGGATACCTGCATCACCGTTTTCACGGAATGCTCGCCTGCTTTTTCGTCGCAGCGGTCCTGCGGATCGCCCATGAGGTCATCTTCATGGAGATCAGCTTCAGCCCCGCGGGGGTCGCAACCGCCTTGACCGAGGCGATGTGGCCGATCCTGTTGTACGCCGCCCTGGGGGTGATGTTCCTGCTCCACCGCCGGCGGACCGCCGAGCTGACGCTCCAGTTGGTGGAGTTGGAGTCCCGCACGGCCGCGGCGCGTCTGGCCGATGCGTTGGCGCACGATTTCAACAACCTCCTGACGGTTATCAACGGAACCGCGCAGGTGATGGCGCAGGACCAATCGCTGGACTCCCAGGCCCGGGACGACGTCAGGAGCATCCTTGACGCCGGTCGCCAGGGCGCGGCGCTGGTCGACCAGATGCGGGCGGTCGGGCGTCGCAGCCCGATCGAGCCCGAGCCCTGCGAGCTGAACGAGGTGCTCACCCGCGAGGTGCGTCTGCTGGACCGCCTGACGGCCGCGGGGGTCCACGTGGAGTTGATCCCCTGCTCGCAGCGGCTCCCGGTGCGCCTGGACGTCGCCCAGTTCCGCCGCGTGCTTCAGAACATCACCGACAACGCCGCCAAGGCGATGAACGGCGGGGGCGCGGTCCGGCTGTTCACGAACCTGAAGCGCGAGACCGGCGCGCCGGACCGCGCGACGCTCCGCATCGAGGACCAGGGGGAGGGCATTCCCCGGGAGGAGCTCGAGAGCATCTTCCGCCCCGAGGTCTCCACCCGCGCCGCCAAGGGCGGAACGGGAATGGGGCTGTTCATCGCCCGTTCAATCGTCTCCGAGCACGGCGGCGAGATCGCCGCGGAGAACCTCGACCCCCACGGCGCCCGGTTCACCGTCACCCTTCCGCTGCACCTGCCCGCCTCCCCGAACGCCGAGCCGGGAACCGATTGACGCACGTCGCCCGGCGACGCTATGATTTTCCTTTCGCCTCGGAGCGGTGTGCTCCGGGGCGCTACTGTTTGGGGCGCACATGGAAGAAGCGATCGCCAAAGCACGGACCCTGATCGAAGCCCTGGAATACGTCCAGCGGTTCCGCGGTAAGCGGGTCGTCATCAAGATGGGCGGCTCGATCATGGACGACGAACAGGCCATGACCGACATCCTCACGGACGTCGCCTTCATGCACGCGGTCGGCATGCGCCCCGTGCTCATCCACGGGGGCGGGAAGGCGATCTCCC
>CAYTQL010000017.1:11569-17485 GCA_964439555.1 uncultured Planctomycetaceae bacterium
AGGGGCGGCGGTACACCGACCAGCGGACGCTGACGGTCGTCGAGCACGTGCTGTGCAACGAAATCAACGCCCGCCTGGTGATGACGCTGGAGAGCCTCGGCGCCGCGGCGATGGGGCTCCACACGCTGGGCACCTCGGTGCTCGTGGGCGAACGCCTGTTCCTCGAAGAGGACGAGCGGAAGATCGACCTCGGCTACGTCGGCCGGGTCACGGAGGTCAACGCCCGCCTGCTCGGGCTGCTCTGCGACGCCGGGCAGATCGCCGTCCTGGCGCCCCTGGCCCGCAACCGTACGGGCAGCAAGCTCAACTGCAACGCCGACACCGCCGCCGGAGAGGTCGCCGCCGCCCTCCAGGCCGACAAGTACGTCCTCGTCAGCGACACCCACGGCATCCGCACCGACCCGGACGACGAATATTCCCTGGCCGCGGCGCTGAGCGAAACGGAGATCCGCGGGCTCATCGACCGCGACGTGATCGCCGGGGGCATGCTCCCGAAAGTCGAAAGCTGCCTGCGCGCGCTGGACGCCGGGGTCCGCCGGGCCCACATTATCGACGGGGGCATCCCCCATGCCCTCCTGCTGGAGATCTTCACCGACCGCGGCGTCGGGACGCTCATCCAGAAGTAACCCACCGGAGACCGTCGATGCACAAGGACTTCATCAACCTCGCCGATTTCTCCGCCGATTCGCTGCGGAGCCTGCTCCAGCGGGCGATTGACGACAAACAGCGACTCGCCGCCGGCTCATTGCCCCCCCGCCTCGGCGGGAAGACCCTGGCGATGATCTTCGAGAAGCCCTCGCTCCGGACGCGGGTGAGCTTCGAGACGGCGCTGACTCAACTCGGCGGGCACGCGATCTACCTCACCCAGGCCGACATCGGGCTGGGCAAGCGCGAACCGATCCGCGACGTCGCCCGCGTCCTCGGGCGCATGTGCGACGGGATCATGGCGCGAACCTTCAGCCACGTCGCCATCGAGGAACTCGGACGCTGGACGCCGGTTCCCGTCATCAACGCCCTGAGCGACTACTCCCATCCCTGCCAGGCGATGGCCGACGTGATGACCGCCCTGGAGCACTTCCAGCTCACCCCCGACAAGCTCGCCGGGCGGAAACTGGCGTTCGTCGGCGACGGCAACAACGTCGCCCGGTCGCTGGCGGTGCTCTGCGGGAAGCTGGATATGCGCTTCATACTCGCCTGCCCGGAAGGGTTCGACCTCGACCCCGAGCTGACCGGCTCGCTGCCCGAGGGAGCGTACGCGTGCTTCCACGACGCCTCCGAGGCCGTCCGGGACGCCGACGTGGTCTACACCGACACCTGGGTGTCGATGGGCCAGGAAGACGAGAAGGCCAGGCGGCTGGAGCAGTTCCGCGGATTCCAGATCGACCGGGAATTGCTCAGCGGCGCGGCCGAGGGCGTGATCGTCATGCACTGCCTCCCCGCCTACCGCGGGTGCGAGATCAGCGACGGCGCCTTCGAGGCCCACGCGGACACGATCTTCGAGCAGGCCGCCAACCGACTGCACTTCCAGCGCGCCCTGATCGACGCCCTCCTCGGCGACGGCGGGATCAAGTAACGCCGACGACGGACGGCCGCCAACGCCGCACGCGGCGAGAGCGGGCCGGCGAAATCGCAGTTCGCAAGTGAAGCGGGAGCAGAATGGCTTCGATCGAGCGACATGACGGGCGGAAGGCGAACGAGCTCCGCAAGGTCACGATCCATCCGGGGTTCGTCCGCGCGGCCGACGGGTCCTGCCTGTTCGAGATGGGCGCCACGCGGGTGATCTGCACCGCCAGCGCCGACGAGGGCGTCCCGCGATGGCGGATGGGCAGCGGGCTCGGGTGGCTGACCGCCGAGTACGCGATGCTCCCGGCCTCGACCGGCCGACGCCGCGAACGCAAGATCGACAGCCGGGCGACCGAGATCCGACGCCTCATCGGGCGGGTTCTGCGCAGCGCCGTGCGGATGGAGAAGCTCGGCGATCACACGATTACGCTCGACTGCGACGTCCTCGAGGCGGACGGGGGCACCCGCACCGCGGCGATCACCGGCGGGTACGTCGCCCTCGCCCTGTGCATCCGCAAGCTCGCCGCCGAACAGCGCCTCCCGGAAACCGCCCTGACCAAGCCGATCGCCGCGGTGTCCGTGGGAATATTCGAGGACCATCCGGTGCTCGATCTGGACTATCATGAAGACGCGCGGGCGGGCGTGGACATGAACGTCGCCATGACCGCCGCGGGCAAGTTCCTGGAAATTCAGGGCTCGGCCGAGGGCGTCGCCTTCGACGCGGCGCAACTCGAGGCGATGCTGAGCCTGGCCCGCAGGGGCATCCGCAAGCTGCACGGCGCCCAGCGAGACGCCATTGCGAGGGCCGCACCATGACAAACCTACCGGAATCATCGCGTTGGCGGGCATCAGCCCTGCTGCTTCTTCCGGCGCTGCTGCTGATCGGCTGCGACGGGATGGACCTCAACGGGCTCGGCTCCCCCACCGGCGGGCAGCCCGACACGGCCGTCGACGGCGCAGGCGACGGGAAGCCGTGGACGATCCTCCTGCACACCCACGCCAACCCGTCGACCCACCGCGAGGAAGCGGAGCTGTTCAAGCAGCGCATCTCCGAACGGGTCGGCTGGGACGGCGTGTACGCGGTGCATCGCGAGGGCAGTTCCCAACTGTTCTGGGGGCGGTACGCGTCGGTCGAGGACGCCTCCGAGAACCTCGCCCGCGCGAAGGAATACGTCACCCCGGCCGGGGTGCCGGTCTTCCGCCAGGCGATGGTCGTCCCCGTTCCCGGGAAGGACCGGCCCGCGTCCGGGACCAACGCCCTCGCCCTCCAGAACGCCCGGGGGACCTACTCGGTGCTGGTCGGCGTCTTCTACGACGTGCCCAAGGCCGACTACGTCGGACGCCGCAGCTTCGCCGAACAATACGCCCGGGAGCTGCGCAACGAGGGGTTCGAGGTCTACTACTTCCACGGCCCGATCCGCAGCGGGGTCACCGTCGGATCGTTCCCATCCGAGGCGGTCAGCTTCACCCGCGACGCCTCCACCGGCGCGATGATCCCCAACTACTCCGACGCGATCCAGAAGGTCCTGGACCACCCGCGGTTCGAGTACCTCGCCGTCAACGGCTGGGCGGAGCGATGGAAGGTCCGCAACCCGCAGACCGGCAAGGTCGAGTCGATCCCGCAACGCCCCTACGCGGTAAAGATCCCGCAGAAGGAATCCCCGAACAGCGGAGCCCTCCGGCGATGAGCGACGATCCGCGCGTCATCGTCGTGGCCACGGGAAACCCGGGCAAGCTGCGGGAAATCCGCCAGGAACTCGGGGCGCTGCCGGTCGCGGTCCGCGGCCTGGAAGATTTTCCGCCGATCCCCGAGCCGGAGGAAACGGGCGAAACCTTCGCCGCCAACGCCCGGGACAAGGCGATGACCTATGCCCGGCGAACCGGCTGCTGGGCGCTGGCCGACGATTCCGGGCTGGTCGTGGACGCCCTGGACGGCGCGCCCGGCGTCCGCAGCGCTCGTTACGCAGCGGAGCAGGTCTCCGAGGACGCCCCGCGGGAGGCGCGTGACGCGGCCAACAACGCCAAGCTGCTCGGCGAACTGGAGGGGACCCCGGACGAGCAACGAACTGCGCGGTTCGTCTGCCATCTCGCCCTGGCCGACGGAGAGCGGATCATCGTGGAGACTTTCGATACCGTCGAGGGACGCATCGGGCACGAGCCGCGGGGGCACAACGGCTTCGGGTATGACCCCCTCTTCGTGCTTCCCGATCGGGGGTGCACCACCGCGAAGCTGAGCCCCGACGAGAAGAACGCGATCTCCCACCGCGGCAAAGCCGTCCGCCACTTCGCCTCGCTCCTGCGAAGCCTGCTCAGCGATTAGGCGACCCGCCCGGTGCGCCGCAGCCCTCGCGGCGCGGCGCTTTGACGCCGGCGAGCGGGTCGGTTCGCCGGGGCCTACTTCCCGCCGCTGAGCGTCTTGTACTCCCGGGCCTTCTTGATGCGCTTCTTGACCAGCTCGCGGTATTCCTTCCGCTGCTGCGGCGTCAGGACGCTGTAGTGAATCTGCTTATGCAGCGAACGGAGGGCCTTGCGGTGGTACGGATGGGTCACGGCGCAGTCGTGGCGGAACTTCCGGGCGCCGAGCGTGCAGAACCAGCGCAGCCGGTTGAGCTGAATCTTGCTCAGTTCCATCGGCTCGTATTCGGCGTGGAGGACGGTGTAGGCCTCTTCCGTGAACCACTTCCGGCGCTGCGGCCGGGTGAGCAGGGCGTACACGTCGCCGTCGAACCGGTGGGAAGCGTCCTCGATGCCGCTCTTGATGTTCCGCATCCGCTGCTCGAGGAGCTTCTGCTGGTGCGCGGTCAGGACGGTCTCGCGCGCCTCGGCGACGATCGCTCGCTCGCGGGCGGCGTGCTTGCGGACCTCCTCGACCTTCTCGTCCCGCGCCTCCTGGAGCGATTCGAGCTTCTCGACCTGCTCATCGGTGAGCTTGAGCAACTTCGGCACGTCGACGAAGAGGTCGCCGGTGAGTTTCGGCGCCGTCGGATCGGCGGGCCTGGTCGTCGGCTCGCCCTCCTCCGCCGGCAACAGGGCAGCGGAGGCGAGCAGCGCCGCAATCAGCGATGCGGCGCCGAGCGTGCGCATAAGCTTGTCAGTCAGCACGATGTCCCCTCGAAAAAAGCCGTCCTACTCCGGGACCTCCGCGACAATCCGGAAGCCCATGTCATGCTTGAACAGGTTCACCGGGTTGCGGGACCCCTGGAATGTCTCGTGCGACCAGCCTCGCGCGGCAGAGGTGCACCAGATCCAGCCGCAGTCCCACGAACCGCCCCGGATCACGCGGACCTTGTTCGCATCGCCTTCCAGCGGATAATCCTGGGGTCCCTTGGGATCGGTCTGATTCTCGGCGGAATACATATCGTAGATGTCATTGCACCACTCGAAGACGTTCCCGTAGTAATCGTAGAACAGCCAGGGGCTCGCCTTGCGGGTCTGCACGTCGTGGGTGCGGCCCATGCTGTTGATAGCGTACCAGCAGTAGGCGCTGAGCGGCTCGACGAGCGGGTCGAAGTGCCACCGCGTGGTCGTGCCCGCCCGGGCGGAGTACTCCCACTCCGCCTCCGTGGGCAGACGCACAGACTTCACCTGGCGAGCGTTGTCCCCGATCTGGAGGAGCTTCTCGCAGAATTCCTTCGCCTTCGGCCAGGTCACGCTGTCGACCGGGCGGTCGTGCGTGGCCGCGGGATTCCCCGCGGAGTAAAACTTGCTGGGGTTTTCGTCCATCACGGTGGAGTACTGGACCTGCGTCACCTCGGTAACGCCGATGTAGAAGTCCTTGGTCAGCGTCACTTCGTGGGCCGGGGATGCGCCGATGTCATTGGTCTCACCGCCCTCGACGTAGTCCTCCTCGTCGCCCATGGTGAACGTGCCGCCGCGGACGAGCCGGAGCGTGAGGTTGATGCGTCCGTTCGGTTCGGCGCGAAGCTGGATGACCTGCGAAAGCCCGCGGTTCTGCTCCTCCCGCCCCTCGCGCTCCACGTTGCGGTCCGTGTCGCGACGTCCCCCGGCCGTGCCGCGCGAGGGCGATCCGGCCGTGCCGCGCGAGGGCGATCCGGCCGTGCCGCGCTGCTGGCCTTCGCTCGACGTCGCCCGCCCGCCGGCGCTGCCCCGGGCCCCGCCGCCGGCCGTGCCCTTGTTCGGCACACGCCGCTGCGCATCCGCGGTGGAGAGGAAGACTCCGAGCCCCAACGCCGTCGCCGCCAGGACAACCCCGATTGCCTGCATCCATTTCATGATGCATCTCCTTTGCGGTCAGCGAATCGCGCGATCCACCGGTATTGTAAGCCGGGCGGGAGGCCCTGCAACCGTCTTCGATGGAAAAAAACCCGCGCAAACCCGCCTTACTGCATTCAG
>CAYTQL010000018.1:0-17441 GCA_964439555.1 uncultured Planctomycetaceae bacterium
CGACTTCAAACTACCGAACCTGGGCTACGCTACCCACACGAAATAGCGAGGAGGCTCATTTTTCCACTCGCACGTACTTGTTGTTGATGATCGTCAGCACCACGATCAGCAGGAACAGCAGCAGGCCGATCGCGCAGGCGTAGCCGGCCTCCAGGTCGCGGAAGGCCTTGCGGAACATGTACAGACCGGGCAGCATCACCGCCCCCCCGGGACCGCCCGAGTCGCCCCAGATGATGAAGACCAGTCCCCAGCCCTTCATCGTGTTGATGATCATCAGCACCAGGTTCAGGCGCACCTGGGTCATGATCAGCGGGAATTCGACGTGCGTGAACTTCCGCAGGGCGCCGCACCCGTCGATGTCGGACGCCTCGTAGACGCTCTCGTCGATGTTGCCCAGCCCCGCGAGGTACAGCAGCACGCTGACCACGCCCACCCACGGGAAGCCCCAGAAGATCATCGCCGGCAGCGCCAAATCCTCGTCGCCCAGCCACGCCGGCGAGCTGCGGTCGAACGCGGCCGTCGGCTCGGTCCAGACCAGCGAGAGCACGATCAGCACGAACGCGGCGCCGAGGATCATCCCGCCGGTCCACTTGATTACGCCGGTCCCGTCGGCCCCGCGGAACCACGCGGTCAGGGCGACCAGCACCAGCACCAGGACCACGCCGGCGGACATGATCCACGGATCGCCGATCGGGGAGGCGATCGTGTAGGGATCGACCGCGGAGCCCGAGAGCATCGGGATGTACCACTTCCAGGCGATGACCAGCCCGGCGATTCCCAGCAGCGCAGCGACCGCCCCGCCAAGGCGGCTGCGGGAGGCGAAGTCCAGCGCGCCCTTGAGCCCGCCGAGCACCAGCGCGATCGACGCCGCGATCAGCAGCCCCGCGCCGAGGAACCACAGGTCCGCGCCGAGCAGGAACAGCAGCCCGCAGATCAGCAGCGCCGCGCCGAGCGCGGCGAGGTAGGACAGGACCCGCCCCAGGTCCTCGTCGCCGCGGTAGCCCTTGTGCCCGTGGAGGAACTCGCCGAGGTGGATCGCCGCGAAGACCAGCAGCCCGAACCGGGCGAGCCCCTCGATCTGCCGTCCGCCGTCGCCAGCGAAGGCGCTCGCCCCGCCGTAGAGCAGGAACGCCGCCGGCAGCAGCAGGGCGTACCAGATCCACCCGCGACGAAGACCGGCGGTCCCGGCCATGAAGCTCAGCACCAGCACCCCGGCCATGGCGAACCCGAACGTTCCGCCGAACAGCGGGTCGAGCAACGCGGTGCGGTACGGCGTGATCACCTCGGCCAGGTGGGGCATGGCGCCGTCGAGCGTTTGGAGCAGGCCCATTCCGCCGGTGGCGTTGAGGATCTTGTTGAGCACGCCGACGTTGGGGTCGTAGAAGAACTTCCAGATCAGCAGCCAGACGATGCCCGGGATGATCATGGGGATCACGAACAGCACGCGGTAGATGTACCGCGACTTGCCCGAGATCATGCGGTGGATCACCACCGCGGTGACGATCGAGGGGATCATCTTGAAGAAGTTCGAGAGCACGAAAATCATCACGATCCCGAACGCCTTGCCCAGCGTGGGGTCTTCGATCGCGCGCCTGAAGTTCGTCAGCCCGGTGTACTGGGCCACGTCGTCGCCGTTCCAGTCGTAGAAGGCGTGGTACATGGCCGAGGCGGCCGGGTAGTAGCTGAAGGTCGCCACCAGCAGCACGGCCGGGATCAGCAGGGCGTAGATGCGCCACTGGTGCCGGAGGTCTCGGAAATGAATCGTCTTCATTCGCCCGGGCCCTCCGTGGCGTCCCCGCCGGTCGCGACGTTCTTACGCTCGGTCACGTTCTTGTAGCGCCGCCAGGTGCTCCGGCGCCCCCGCAGGCGCCCCGAGTGCCCGAACAGGATGGACCGCAGGTTCCTCCGGGCGTCGGCGTCGAGGTTCTCCGGATCGCGGACGCCCCGCCGCAACGCCTTGGACCGGGCCTGGGCAAGCGGGCCTTCGTTGTTGAACATCGACGCCCACTGGTCCTTGTAGAGCCGTTTGAAGTCGTCCAGTGCCGCGCGGAGGAAGGTTTCCTCGTAGCCCTCGATGAACTGGGTGTACTGCCGCCGGAAGAACTCCGCCTTGGTCTCGTCCTCCGGCTTGGCGCTGCCGATAAACCGGGAGTACCCGTTCTCGTAGGCCAACTCCGTATCGCCGCGGAAGTGCATTTTCATCGACTCGTAGACGCCCTCGTCCTGCGGCTCGAAGGGCTTGAGGAAGTCCTTGGTCTCGGCGTAGTGCACGGCCGGGAACCACCGCCACATGCGGTTGAGTCGTTCGTTGACCTCCAGGCTGGTGAGGTAGTGCATGAACTCGATCGCGGCTTTCTTGTTTCCCGAGAGCTTGGTGAGCCCGAGGTTGAACCCCGCCTTGGCGTCCGCCTCGGTCACGCGGTAGCGGATGTAGTCGCCGTAGACGGGATCGTCCGGGGCGGCGACGGGGAAATCGAAAACCATGATGTCGAACTCGTCGCCGATCTGGACCTCCATCGTGCCCGCCTCCCAGCTTCCCGTGGCGATCATCACGGCGTTCTGCTGGGCGAACAGGAAGACCGCCTGGTCCCGCTTGGCGCTCATGAACCCGCGGTTGAAATAGCGGGTGATGTCGAAGAGCACGCGGTGTCCCACGCGGATGTAGGGGTTTTCGCTGATGTCGATCGGGCCCTTGTACGCCGCCTCCAGCCGCTCGATGTCGCTGGCGGTCCCGTCGTAGTTCTTGTCGAGCACGTCCATCAGGCCCCAGGTGGCCATCTTCCAGTACCGGTTGCGGAACATGTTCGCGATGTAGTCGCTCCCGGCGATCGGGACCAGGCGGAGGTCGTTTTCCTTCGCGTACGCCTCGATCTTGTCGCACGTGGCGAGAAACTCGCCGATGGTCTTCGGAGGCCGGGCGCTGCCGGCGGCTTGTTCGAGCAGGTCCCGGTTGGCGTAGATGCGGATGGTGTACATCGTCAGCGGGACGCCGTAGAAGCTCTGAAGCGGCTGGATCCACCCGCCCATCATCCCGTCGCGAAAGGTGTCGCGCCAGTCCATGCCCTCCAGCCGGGTGCCCTTGTTATAGGGGTTCGGCGCGTCGATGTACTTGGTCAGCGGCTCGAAGTAGCGGTTGATGAGGTTCTGCCACGACCAGGTCCGCAGCTCGATCAGATCCGGAGCGGTCCGCCCGATGAGCTGGGTCTTGACCCATTGCTCGTAGCCCCGCTCAGGCACCTCGATCTGCTGGACGACGGCCTCGTTGCCCTTGTCGCGCTGGACCTGTTCGTACTCGCGGCAGATCTTGTTCAGCGCCTGGACCGTCTGCCCCTCGAGCTGCCAGTGGGCGAAACGGATGACCGTCGCCTCCCCGCCGATGGTCTGCCCGGCCACGAAAAAAGCGTGGTAGGTCACGTGGATGACCGACCAGCCCAGGGCGACCGCGAGGATCGCCAGCCCGAGGTAATGCACCGTCCGACGCCGTCGCTCGGCGGAGAGCTCCAGCCGGGTTCGCTGCTGTTCCTTCTGCGGAGCGGTCATCACCCGGCCCCCTGGGTTTCGGCTTGCCGGGTCGAAGCGGCGAGCTTTTCGCGGCAGCGTTCGGCCCCGAGCAGCGAGACGTAGTATCGTTTGTCCCGCTTGATCCGGTTGACGATCAGTTTGTAATAGCGGATCGCCAGGCGGTAGTCCCGCAGTTCCTTCTCGGCGATCCGGGCGACCTGGTAGCACAGGCCGGCGCGTTCGCCCTGGAGGGGCACGCCGCGGGCCTCCATCGCCGCCTTGCGGGCCTCCTCGGTGGCGAATTCGTCATCAACCTTCAGCGCCTGCTGGAACTGGGCAATCGCCTCGCGCCACTGCCGGCGATCCTTGTGAAGCCTGCCCAGGTGGGTGTGCATCATCGCGGCCACGAGGTTGTCGGGGCGCTTCGCCAGGTAGTCGCGGAGGATGCCCGCGCCCCGGTCCCGTGATTCCTCGTCGAGTTCCTGGAGCCAGGAGACGCCCAACCAGAGGGCGGCCTCGTCGGCGACGACGTGTTCGGCCCAACGGTCGAGGATTTCGCGATACAACTTCCGCGCCTCGGGCACGTCGCGGTTTTCCTCGAAGCGGGGCACGTCGTAGGAGCGGGCCAGCGCCATCGTGGCGTAGGGGCTCGCGTCGCTGTCGGGGTACTGCTCCCCCACGGTGCGGTAGAGGGCGAGGGCCCTGGCCTCGTCGGCGTCAAGGGTCCGGTACTGCCACACGTACGCCAGGGCGTAGGTGGCCTGGCCTTTCTGGTCGTCGGTGGCGTCGGGAGCGTCGAGCACGGCGTTCAAGGCCCGCGCGGCCATCTCCCAGTTCGCCCGGTCCACCAGCTCCCAGCCCTCGTCGAGCAGTTCGCCAGCGGGCGCGGAAGCGTCGAAGGCGGTCTGCTGCTCCCGACAGCCGCCCACAACCAGGCCGGCCAGCAGGACGAGCATCACCGCGCGCGCCGCCCCGCGCCTGATCGATCCAGCGCCCTCTCTCATACAGGGGTTCCTTCGATAACTCGGTGAAGCCAATGCGAATCCGTACCGTAGAGCATTCCGGCGATCTTTGCAACCGCGATCGTGGGTCGTGATCGTGGGCAGGGGGCTCGCGTTCTCCCGAGGCGGGGGCGCCGCGGGTTCCGGTCGAACCCGGGCGGGCGATTCCCGTACAATGCGCTGTCCGCCGGAGGCACGGGACGCTTGACGCGCCGGCGGATTCGAGGATAATCGCCTTTTTGCCCCCAGCCCAACCAGGAGCATCCCATGGGACAACGCCGCGACAGACTGGATAACCGCCTGGCCGACCAGAAGGAAACCCGCGAGAAGAACCTCCGCCGCAAGGCCCGCCATCGCCACCGCAAGCAGATCCGCGAGGAGGCCCGCGCCGAACGCCGCGGCGAAGGCGCCGCCAACAAGGCCGAACTCGACGACGCCAAGTCCGCCCGCGCCGACGAGGGCAAGAAGCCCGTCGAGGGCAACGCGGAGCCCGCCGGCGAGAACGAGCAGCCCCAGACCGGCGAGGTCGAGGAGAAGTAGTCCGCCAACCGGACAGACCCGCAAGGCGCGGCGGCCGGGCCCGTCGCGCCTTTTCTCTTGCGCCGCCCCCCGCCGCTGCGGAGGTCCGTAGCGCCCGGCTCGCCGCAGTCCCGTCCTTCGCCGGCAGGGCACTTCAGCGCTGCACGAGCACCGAGGCGGCGTAGACCGTGAAGCCGTTGCTGCGGTCCGCCCGGCAGCGGAAGGTCAGGGTCGTCTCCTCCTTGAGCAGGTCGACGGGGATTTCGATTTCCCGGGCGAGGGCCTGGCCGTCGTTGCTGCTGGAGTAGGGCAGGTCGAAGCCGGTCCCGTTGACGCTGACGACGCCCTCGCCGCGGTGCACGTCCCGGGTGACCAGCCGGAGCGTCGCGGTCTTCGCCCCGTCGGGCCCCTTCCCGCGCCAGAGAATCTTCCCGCCGACCTCGGCGCCCGGTTCGACGTCCGCGAAAGTGGCCTTGCAGAAGGACTGCTCGACGAGGCGGGCGTCGCGCGGCGCGGGGCGCCCGTTGCCGACCCACCGGATCGTAAGGCGCTCGGCGGTCCGCCCGGGGACTTCCCAGACCATCGGCTTGCCGCGGAAGCGCATCAGCCGCTTCGCCTTGACCTTCTCCATGCGGACCTCGCCCGCCTCGCCCTTGCCCTTCGCCCCGAAATCGACCGGGTCGTAGCCTTCCGTCGGCCCGCCGCGGGCGCCCCGTCCGAGGCGAAGCCGGGTCATCTCCGTCACCGCCCACCCCTCGGGCAGGGGGAGCCTCAGCTCGACAGGTCGATCGGCGAAAAGCACCACTTCCACCGTGGCCGGATCGGGCGCCGACGCCGCGACGCTCAGCCCCTCGGCGCCCGTCTCGACGGGGATCAGCGCGCCGCGCAACGGGCGCAGCAGCATGTACGCGGCCACTTCGCCCGGGTCGCGGAGCGTCCCGGACCAGAGGGCGTGCATGGCCCGGCCTTTGGCGACATCCGGACAGACGCTGATGCAACTGAGAATGTCCACGATGTTGTACCGCGCCTTCGCGGCCGAGGAGTTGCCGAGGTGGTTGCACTCGGTGTTGTAGATCGGGATGCGTCGGTCCAGTTCGACGTCGCACCAGCCCTTAACCACGTCGTAGCTTGCGGCGTAGGCCTTCGGATTGCCGAAGTAGTGGTGCTCGGTGATGAAGTCGATTTCATCGGCGACCTCGCGGAGGATCGGAGCGACGAAGTGGCGGAAGTGCCCGTAGTCGTCGTCTCCGAAGCTGGCGCTGCAGGGCCCGCCGAGCTTGACGTGCTCGTTGGCGCTGCGGGCGCCCTTCGCGGCGGCCAGGAAGATCTTCGCGTACACCTCCGCCCCGAGCCTGGTGGGCAGGAAGCCGTACTGGGTGGGGTCAGTCCAGCGTTTCCGCCCGGCGGGCTGCTGGAAGCCCATGTTGATGTGCCGCCCCCACATGAACGGCTCGTTCCAGACCTCCAGGCGGCGGAGGGGATTGAACTTGTCGCCCGGGACCCATGCGCGGGCCCCCTGGGCGCGGTAGAACGCCTCCACGCCGGCGAGGAACTTGTCCATCGGCTTGTCCATCCACGGCGGGCGCGCCCAGAGGTTCACGGTGTGGCACCAGACGATATTGTCCAGGGCGTCCGCGGCCATGGCGCGCTTGAGGAACCAACTGTCCGGGGCGCTCTTGCGGGCGACGCGCTTGGCGACGCGCTCGCGGATTTCCTCGTCCGTGATCGCCTTGGCGCCGAAGCCCACGTGGGTCAGCGGGCGGAAGAACCCGGGCTTGATCGTCTCCATCAGCTCCAGCTCCGCGGCGGCGGCGTCCGCGTCCTCGGGCTTCTTGCCCCCGTTGACGTCGTGGAAACCGAAGAGCCCCTTGGGCGCCTCGGTGGTCCCGTTGAAGCTCAGCACCGTCTGCGGGTCCACCTTCAGCAGCTTCGGCGGCGGCGCCAAGGCCGCGGGCTCAGGGTCGTGATAGAGCTCCACTTTGCGGACGACGAACTCCACGTCGCCCACGCCGTGGGTACTGCGGACGCCGATCTGCATGCCCTGGACGGCGTCGAGGTCGCGGGCGTGCATGTCGGCAAACGGCACGTCGAAGCTCGCCTCCTTACCCAGCAGCAGCGCCGCGGAGGTCAGCGACCGCCACGCCCCGGTCCCTTCGTGGACGCCCACCGCCACGGCCGCGTCATTGCGGCGCTTGGCGGAGTCCACGGTAATCCGCAACCCGTCGTATCCGCTCCAGTCCTGTCGCTCGGCGAACCGCCCGATCGCCCAGCCCGCCGAGGGGCCCATCACCCGCTCCGGCGAGAGGCGCACGAGGACTTTCATTCCGCCGCCGTCGGCCGGGCGGATCACGGCGTTGCCCGTCGTGCCCCACGCGCCCGGACGGGGGCGGTTGTTGGCTGAGCCGACAACCTTCCCCTCGACCTTTTCCTCGTGGAAGGTCCCCCGGTAGGACCCCTCGACCAGGATGCCGCCGTAGACCGGGGTGTCCTTCCGCCACGGGGGCATGAAGGCCTCGCGGTCCGGGATGAACGGGAGGAGTTTGCCCTTGTCCAGCTCGGCGGAGAAACTCAGCGTGAAGCGGTCCGCCTTCTTGCTCAGGGGCTTCTGACCCGGGTTGACGCCCCCGGCGCCGATGGTGACCTTGAGTGTCCCGCTGCGCTTGCCGTCGGTCCAGGAGAGCCCGTCGGCGAGTTCGGCGGCGTTCGTGGTCTTCTGGTTATAGTCCGCGGCCGCGGCGACGGCGTTCCAGTCGTCACCCTTCTTGTGGAGGATGACCACCACGTCCCCGGCCGAGCCGCCGGGCAGCGGGCGGACCTTCCTGAACCGCAGGGCGAGCGAATCCGGGCGCGCGGCGTCGGGCATGTCCTCGCTGAAATCGGTGACCCGCTTCGGCGGCGCCGCGACCGCGATGGCGGGCGCCAAGGCGACCAGGAGGCTGAGAAGACGACACTTCATGGCGGATTCCTTTTCGGGGTTTTGCTTCCGAGAGTTCGGACACGTTGAACGGTCTTGTATTAGAAGGAACGCCCGCCCCGCGCGAAAGGCCCGTTTTCGCGCATAACAAAACCGACCGGCCCGCGCGAGCGGACCGGTCGGTGATCAGATGCGGCGGATAACGCCGGGAAACGCGTTACCTAGAACTCGAAGACCAGGTCGACCTGGACGAGGTGCCCCTCGTCGAACTCGTCGTCGAGGTCACCGTCGTAGTCGTTGATCTGGACCAGGTCGCCGTCGATCGGCTGGGTGTTGAAGTAGGTCACCGCGAGGGTGAGGAAGTCGGTGAGCATGTACTTCCCGCCGGCCTTCCAGCCCTTGACGTTGGTCCCGCCGGTGAAGGCGGAGAAGTCGCTGTCGACAAAGGCGCCCGGCAGCGCGTTCGCTTCGATCCAGCCGTAGGCGAGGGTGGCGGCCCAGTCGCCCTGCTTCTTGGCCTGACCGACGGTCACGCCCATCGCGTAGGCGTTGTCGCGATCCTCGTCCGGGTCGCCGTCGCCGTCGGCGTCGATGTCGAAGTTGGAATCGCAGTTATGCGCCCAGGAGAAGAACGCCTTGACCGGGATGTTCGAGACGGTGGCGCCCACGGACGCATCCAGGTTGATGACGGTGAAGTCGTCGGCGTCGCCGAGGTAAACATTGTTGTTGCTGACCGTCGCAACGCCCGCCGGCACAGTAAGGGCAGCGCCCGGGAAGGCGACGCGATAGTCGTTCCAGTTCCACAGGTTGGCCGCGAAGTGGCCCTTGATGCCGTTGTACTTCACGCGGGCGCCGGCGGAGTAGCTGAGCATGTCCACGTCGTCGCCCGTACGGGACTCGTTGACCACGAAGTAGCCGAGGCCGCCGAACGGCTCGACCATGTCATGGATCTCCGGGCTGTACTCGGCGTAGAAGCCTTCGACGTTGATGTCGCTGTCCCAGAAGAACTTGCTGGTGTGCCACGGCCAGCCGTACTTACCACCGATGACCATCAGCCCCGGCACGCAGTCCGGCGTGTACTTCGCGTAAGCGCGATCGATCCAGATCTGCTTCTCGCTGAAGCCGCCCGTGAAGGTCTGGTTCGTGCTCGTCGGATTGCTGCTGGAGCCGCTGGCCAGGCGGAAGCCGACCTCGAGCTGCTCATTGAGGAAGTGCTTCTTGATGCCGAAGCGCAGACGGAAGCGGAAGCGGTTGCGGTCCTTGGTCCTCCGATTGGAGCCTTCCGGAACGTCCTCGTCAATGCACCAACCCTCGTACCGCAGACGCAGGTCGCCGTAGAACTCCAGGTTGTCCATCCAGCCGGGCAGACCGCCACGAGCGGCCGCGTCGGCGTCCATCTCCTCGAGGACCTCGCGAATCTCGGCGCGGCGGGCCTCTTCGGCGTTCTGTTCCTCAAGCGTCGCCAGCCGGGCCTGCATCTCCGCAAGCTTCTGCTGGAGCATGTCGACCTCGCTGTTACCCGCCTGAGCCGTCCCGCTGAGCAGGAGGCAACACGCCATCCCTGCCAGCAATGCAACTTTGACCGTGCCTCTGTGCATGCTAGATCCTTTCCAAATCTCCCGGCACTATTTCGCTCGCCCTGCTGTTGACAGAGCCTACCTGACTGAAACCTCAAGATCGGGGCAACAGCCTCGCGATCTTTATGAACATTCCGTCAATGCCGCATTCAGATCCCTTAAAAAGGGCTCCGAACAATCGTCGGTTCCGTCCTCGGCCCGCTCCACGGGCGCGGATTCGACCGACAGGTCGCGACTATTTATGCTTTTGTTCCTTCGGCGTCAACCGTGATTTTTGATTAACGAAATTTCCGCCTGCAAAAAAAATCACCCGCCCGAGGCCTTCGAGCGGATCTCGGCGACCTGCTGGGAATGCCGCACGATGTCGCCGGTGGTCACGAAAATGGCGTCCTCGGCGATATTCGTGCAGTGGTCCCCGATCCGCTCGAGCGTCTTGGCGAGGGTCAGCAGGTTCAGCGTCGGCTCGAGCTCGTCCTCGCCGTGGTAGGCGTCCAGGACGGTCGCGAGGAAGCGGTTGTACGCCTCGTTGACCCGCGAATCACCCGCGATGACCCGCTTGGCGTCCTCGAGGTCCGGCTGGCCGAGCAGGCGGATGGTGTGACTGAGCACCTCCCCGACCGCCTCGGAAAGGTCGGTAAAGTCCGGATAGTCCTCGATGCGGAGCCCGTCGCTGTAGAGCAGCTTGCTGTAGCGCCCGATGCGGGCGGCGAGGTCGGCGATCCGTTCGAGGTCGTTGTTGACCTTGGCGATGTAGAAGATCCGCCGCATGTCCACGGCGGTGGGCTGGTAGAGCGCCAGCAGGCGGATGCACTCCTTTTCGATCTCGACCTCTTCGCGGTCGATGAGGTTGTCGTCCTCGTCGACGCGCATGCCGGTCTCGACGTCGCAGTCCCTCGCCGCCCGGAGGGCCTGCTTGAGGGCCTCCTGAACGTGCAGCGCCATGCGGTCCACTTGCAGGACCAGTTTGTCCACGCACCGTTGAAGTTCGGACATGAAAGGTTCAACCCCGAATCAGCCGAAGCGGCCGGTGATATAGTCCTCGGTCTGCTTTTCGTTGGGCTTGGTGAAGATTCTATCGGTACGGTCGTACTCGATCAACTCGCCGAGGCAGAAGAAGGCGGTCTGGTCGCTCACCCGGGCGGCCTGCTGCATGTTGTGGGTGACGATGACGATGGTGTAGTTGTCCTTGAGTTGCCCGATGAGTTCCTCGATCCGCCCGGTGGCGATCGGATCGAGCGCGCTGCACGGTTCGTCCATCAGCAGGACGGTCGGCTCGGTCGCCAGGGCGCGGGCGATGCAGAGGCGCTGCTGCTGCCCTCCGGAGAGCGCCAGGGCGGATTTCTTGAGCCCGTCCTTGACCTCCTCCCACAGGGCGGAGTTTCGCAGGCAGGTCTCGACGACCTCGTCGAGTTTTCCGCGGTTGCGGATGCCCTGAAGGCGGGGCCCGTAGGCGACGTTGTCGTAAATGCTCTTGGGGAAGGGGTTGGGCTTCTGGAAGACCATTCCGACCTGCTGGCGCAGGTGCACGAGGTTGACCCGCTTGTCGTAGACGTTGGTGTCGCCGACGCGGATCTCGCCCTCCGCGGAGACGCCCGGGATCAGGTCGTTCATCCGGTTGATCGAGCGGAGGAAGGTGCTCTTGCCGCAGCCGCTGGGTCCGATAATCGCGGTCACCCCCCGCGGCTGGATGTCCATGTCGATGTCCTTGACCCCGGCCTTGTTCCCGTAATACAGGGAGAAGCGCCGGGAGCGGATGACCGGCTCCTCCGCGGGGCGTTGCTCGCGGGGCGTCTCGGGCAGCGTGGTGGACCCGCGTGCGGGCTCGGTCTGTTCGCTCGGGGGCGAGTTGAGGTGCGTCATGTCAGGCTCCTGGTTTTCGTCGGGCGAGGTCACGGCGCCTTCCGGGCGGGCTCACCCGCCTCGCAGCTTGCGGGCGATTCGCGAGCGGATCAGGATCGCGGCGACGTTGAGCAGCAGCACCAGCACCACGAGCGTGGCGACCATGCCGAACTGCTGGTGCGGGACCTGCTGGGCGATCCGATCGCCCACGGCGATGTCCCACGCCCCGTAACTCAGGGCGGGGGTCCGCTCGAACAGCGAGAAGCTCCACTTCCCGGTGGTCGTCGCCACCGCGGCGGTAAAGAGGATCGGGGCGGTCTCCCCGGCCGCCCGGCTCATCGAGAGGATCGTCCCGGTGAGGATGCCGGGCATCGCCGCCGGGAGCGTCACGGTCATGAAGCAGCGGAACCGGGACGCGCCGAGCCCGAGGGCGGCTTCGCGGTAGGTCCTGGGCACCGAGCGGATGGCCTCCTCGCTGGCGCGGATGACGATGGGCAGCACCAGCACCGCCAGCGTGGCGCCGCCGGCGAGGACCATCGGCTCCTTGGCGATGCCCAGCCTGGGCTGAAGCCAGAGCACGAAGAACGCCAGCCCGAAAAGCCCGAAGACGATGCTCGGAACCCCCGCCAGCGTGTTGATGCAGGTCCGGATGATCTTGACGATCACGTTCTCGGAGGAGACCTCCACGAGATAGGCCGCGGAAATCACGCCCAGCGGAAGCGAGATTCCGATCGCCAGCAGCGTCAGCGCCATGGTCCCGAAGATCTCCGGGCCCACGCCCCCGAAATAGTGCCCGGGAACGCTCCCGTCGGTGAAGTAATGCCAGTAGAAGGTGGTCTCCGGCATCAGGATCCGGTCGATGTTGTTCTCGATGTACTCGAACATCGCGAGCATCTTCGGCTCGTTCGCGAAGAACTCCGTGCGGGGGACGCGTTTCTTGATGAGCGTCCGGCTGGGGGGGTTCTCCGGGTCGGGC
This sequence comes from uncultured Planctomycetaceae bacterium, assembly GCA_964439555.1. GTDB lineage: Bacteria > Planctomycetota > Phycisphaerae > SM23-33 > SM23-33 > CAYTQL01. The sequence goes on from CAYTQL010000018.1 coordinate 12,328, forward strand.
AGCTTCCCGGTCGCCGGGTCCACCCAGGCGACGTCGAAGAAGACGTCCTCCAGGGCGCGCTCGGACATGTCCCACCGCGTGGCGCCGTAGTTGTACTGCTTGAGGTGGCTCCATTCCTCGCCCTCGCGAGGCCCGAGGAGCTTGCGGATCGCCTTGCGGACCTCCTCGAAGGGCGCCGCGAGACGGTCCCGCCCGGCCAGGTCGTAGGTCTCCAGGGCGGCGCGATAGTCGGCGCCGAGGTTCAGCAGCGTCTCGGCGGCGGTGTCCCGGAGTTCGGGGTGCTCGGCATGCGCCAGCGCCTGATCGAGCAGCTCGACGGCCTCGGGCTCGGTGCGGACGGTGTAGGCGTCGATGATCGGATCGCGGATCTTCTTGCGGACGAGCCGGCGCAGGGCGCGTTCCTGCTCGTCGGAGATCTGTCCCTTGTCGACCTTGACGTCCAGTTCGTCCTTGAAGTCGCGGTACAGTTCGCGGGCCCGCCCGGCTTGCTTGTCGGCCGAGAGCCAGCGGCGCGAATTGTCCAGCGTCTGATAAATCGGCCGGCGCCGCTCTTCGGAGCGTTCAAGTTCCGCCCGGATCGCCTGCGCGTCGCCCCGGCCTTTCTTCATCTCCATCTCGCGGAACTCGACGGTCCCGTCGAAGACCACCGCCGTGGCGCCCCGCACCAGCATCGGCACGAGGATGACGCCCATGGCGATGGTCACCAGCGCGATCGCCAGCAGCGTCAGGCTGGTGAAGAGTTTGTCCAATGCCAGTCGTGTCCGGATTCGCATCAGCTCGCTCCTTCCGACCGGCGGACCCGCGCCATCAGCCACTCGCAGACCAGGTTGAGCACCAAGGTGAAGCCCAGCAGGACCACGCCGATGGCGAAGAGGGAGTGATAGTGTAATGTGTTCTTGGGCGTCTCGCCCATCTCCCCGGCGATCGTGGCGGTCATGGTGCGGACCGACTCGGTCACGTCCCACCAGGGCGCGGGGATCTGGGCGGCGTTCCCGGCCGCCATCCATACCAGCATCGTCTCGCCGACCGCCCGCATCATCCCGAGGATGACCGCGGCGATGATTCCGTTATGGGCGGCGGGAATCACCACGCGGATGAGCGTCTCGGCCCGGGTCGCACCGAGGGCGTAGCTGCCCTCGCGGAGGTCGCGTCCCGAGGCGGTCAGCGCGTCGTCGGCGATCGAGACGATCGTGGGAATCGCCATCACCGAGAGCATCAGCGAGGCGTTGAGCACGTTCGTGCCGGTGTCGAGCCCGAACTTCTCCTGAAGCCAGGGCGCCACCACCAGCAGCGCGAAGAAGCCCAGCGCCACCGAGGGGATGGACGCGAGGATCTCGATGATCGGCTTGATGACCTGGCGGGCGCCGAACGGGAGGATGTCGCTGAGCAGCACCGCGCAGAGCAGCCCGACGGGCACGGCGATCGCCAGAGCCCCGACGGTGACGTAGAGCGTCCCGGCGATCAGCGGGATGCCCCCGAAGTCCGGGCGGCGGTCGTCGGTGGGGTGCCAGGCCGTCTTGAGCAGGAATTCCCCGAGCCCGCCGGTGTGGCGGTCGACGTCCCAGGCGCCCTGGAGCGTCAGCGCTCCGCTGTCGCCCTCGGGCTCGAACTCGTAGCGGTAGACCTCCTCGGTCAACTCCGGCTGGGGCTCGCCCGGGGCGCCCTCCGCCCTGGGCGCGTCCTTCTGGGGGATGACGGTGATCTTGTCCAGTGCGACTTTGGTGCGCTTCGTGCTCCGGAAGGCGACGGTCCCGGCGGCGAGGGGTTCGGGGTCCTCGTAGCGGAGGGCGACCTGCCCGCTGCCCTCGTCCACGCGGGCCTCGACGCGCCCCCCGTCGAGGATGATCTCCACCGGGTGCCATCGATCCGGCTTCAGGGCCATCGCGTTGGGGTCGCTCATCTCGGCGAGGACGGTCTTCTGCCCGTCCCGCCCGATGCGGAGCAGTTCCACGGCCCCGGCGCGATAGTCCAGGAAGTACCCGCTCTGCCCGTCCACGCGGGCGCCGATGCGGACATCGCCGTCGCCGAGGTACATCCGGGCGCGGACCTCGACGTCGTCGAAGGGCCCTTCCGGAACCGTCGCGACGCCCTGCCCCTCGGCAATGAGCCCCTGGTCGCCGCGAAGGAAGGGCGCCGCCTTGGCCAGGATGAACCCGATGATCAGCAGCACCGCCAGGACGCTGGACGCCGCGATGACGAACAGCGTCACCCGCCCGGCGATGCTCCCGGCGTAGCCGATGATGTCCTGGGCCGGAGTAAGCAGCAGCGGCCGATCGAACTCGGCCGCTGCTGGCGTACTCTCAGCGCGTCTCTGCGCGTTCTCGTGCGTCGTCTGCGTCACGGAAGTCCCTTAGTAATTGGTCACCGGGACGAAGCCCTTCTTGAGGACGATGTCCTGCCCGTCCTCGGTCAGGTGGAAGGTCACGAAGGCGTGAATGATCGACCCGAGCTTCGGGAAGCCGTTGGTGAACATGAACAGGGGGCGGCTGACCGGGTAGACGCCGCTGGCGACGGTCTTGTTGTTCGGGAGGACCTTGTCGACCTCGAGGGCCTTGACCTTGTCATCGAGGAAGCCGAGCCCGAGATAGCCGATGGCGTTCGGCGTCTTGGAGATGCGGGCATGCATCGCGGGATTGGAGTTGACGTACTCCGTGCCGCCCTTCATCTTCGTGTCCTTGCCCATCACCAGCTTGTGGAAGGTCTCGTAGGTTCCGGAGTTGGTGTCGCGGGAGATGACCACGATCTCCTTGTCCGGACCGCCGAGTTGCTTCCAGTTGGTGATCTTGCCGGAGTAGATGTCCCGGACCTGCTTGACCTTCAGACCCTTGACCGGGTTCGACGGGTGCACCGAAACGGCCACGCCGTCCATCGCCACCACGTGGGCGACCGGGAAGATGTCCCTGGAAACCGCGCTCTTGAACTCCTTGGGCTTCATGAAACGGGACATGTTGGCGATGTCGCAGCGGTCGTCGACGAGCGCCGCGGCGCCGTCGCCGCTGCCGGTCTTGTTGATCGTGATGCTCACGTCGGGATGCAGCTTCTTGAACGCCTCGGCGAAGCCGTCCGCGATCGGGCCGACCGTGGTCGAGCCTTCCAGCACGAGCTTCTTGTCCTCGGCCAGACCGGTCGAGCCGATCACCGCGACCAGCACCAGGGCGAGTCCTACCTGCCACTTGCTAAGCATGATTCTCTCCTTGCAACGCGATACCTTGAGGCCGCGGGACCTCCCCACGGCTCCGCCCCGATGGTATCGGGCAAAGGTCTGCGCCACGACAAGACGCGGTTAAGATTGCGCTAATGGAACCGACCCGGGCAGGGCGATCCCGACGCGTCGGCTCCATTGTTGCAGACCATGTTAAGCCGGCGCTAAGACCACATTGCCTCGCCGTGAAGAGAAGCGACCCCGAACGCGGCGCCGCGGGCGTAGATTAAGGCGGCGCATAGCACCCGCGAAGATTCAGAGAACCCGGTCTTTACGCGTTAACAGGGCCCCCAAGCCCTTGTAGAATGACCGCCCTATGAGCAAGAAGCGGATCCTGATCATCGAGGACGAGCGCGACATGGCGGAGCTGATCGCCATGCGTCTGAAGCGCGAGGGCTACGCCCCGGAGCTCGCCCATGACGGGGTCGAGGGGCTCGACAGGATCCGCGCCTCCGGGCCGGACCTGGTCGTCCTGGACCTCATGCTCCCGCGGATGAGCGGCTCGGAGGTCATCACCGCCGTCCGCAACGACCCCCGCACCGCCAACACGCCGGTGATCATGCTCACCGCCAAGTCCGAGGAGAGCGACATCATCGTCGGGCTCCAGCTCGGCGCCGACGACTACGTCACCAAGCCCTTCAGCATGTCCGTGCTCGTCGCGCGGATTGCGACGATCATGCGTCGCAACGTCCCGCCCGCCCAGGCGGGCAAGAGCGTGCTGAAAGTCGGGCCGATCACCATCGACCAGGAACGCCACCAGGTCGAGGTCGAGTCGCACCCCGTCAGCCTCACGCTTACCGAGTTCCGCCTGCTGGTGGCGCTGGCGGCCGCCCGGGGACGCGTCCTGACCCGCAACCAACTGATCGACCAGGCGATGGGGCTCGACGCCGTCGTCACCGATCGCACGATTGACGTGCATCTGGCCGCCCTGCGACGTAAGCTCGGGGACGCCCGGAAGTTCGTCAAGACGGTTCGCGGCCTGGGATACCGCCTGGCCGCCCAAGAAGATGAGACGGCATAGCTTCTTTTCCAAGCTGTTTCTCGGCAACCTGCTGCTGGTTGCGATCATCGTGCTCATCGGCGGCGGGATTTCCTACCGGCTCTTCAACCGGAATTACCGCGAGCAGCTTCTCCGGCAGCAGCGCCAGTTGGCGCATACCACCCGCCAGTTCTTCGAGCACGCCTGGCCGCAGTACGACGGACGCCCCCAGCCCGCGAAGATTCAGGCGTTCGACGAGTTCGCCTCCCACCTGCTGGACGGGTCGGAGGCGGAGTTGCGGGTCACGGTCGTGGACGCCGAGGGGATCGTCCTGGGCGACAGTCACGCCGACCCGGAGGCGATGGAGCCTCACGACGACCGCCCCGAACTCAGGGAGGCTCTCGCGGGGCGCCCCGGCTCGTCACTGCGCTACAGCGCCACGCTTCAGCGTGACATGCAATACGTGGCGCTACCCCTGCGGGTGGACGGGGCAATCGTCGGGGCGGTGCGCATCGCCCGCCCGCGCCAGGCGATCATCGACGCGGCCGCCTTCGTCCGCAGCGCCCTGATCTGGACCGCCCTGGCCGCCGGGGTCGCCGCGCTGGTCCTGGCGCTTCTGATCAGTGGGGTCTGGTACGTCCCGCTGCGGCAGATCATCCGCACCGCCCGGCAGATCGCCTCGGGAGACCTCAACCGCAAGGCCCGCGGCTCGGGCACCGAGGAGCTGGACCAGCTCGCCACCGCACTGAACGACATGCGCGAGAACCTCTCCCGCAAGATCGGGACCATCGCCGCCCAGCGCTCGAACCTCCAGACCGTGGTCGCCAACCTGCGCGAGGGGGTCATCGCCGCTACGAATGCCGGGCAGATTGTGCTGATGAACCATGCCGCCCGGGAGAAGCTCACCAGCGCCGCCGACGCCGTGGGCCCCGT
>CAYTQL010000019.1:0-6563 GCA_964439555.1 uncultured Planctomycetaceae bacterium
GGCGCGGCGGTCGCGCTCGACGCAGGCGATCGCGGCCATCTCGATCATCCGCATGTTGGACTCGCAGATCGCGGCGCACTGCGGGGGGAGGGGTCCGAAGTGCTGCGGGTGGACGCCCCGCCGGTCGACGGTGCAGGCGACCTCGACGACCCCCTCGCCGGGGAGGTTGTCGATCAGCCCGGTGTTGGGCACGGTGCAGTAAGCGGTGAAGGGAGCGTTGGTCTCCATCGCCTGGATGATGTCGCTGGCGTACTCCCAGGTTCGGGCGAGGTCGAGGTCCATCTCCCCGGCGATCTTCTTGCGGCGGTTCTCGTCGCATGTCTTGCGCCAGCTCGGCCAGCCGTCGGCGTAGAAGCCGCTGCCGCCGCGGTACTTGTCGCGACAGTATTTGGCGATCAGCTCCGGGCGCTTGCGGTAGTACGGGAGGTACTCGCTGAAGTGCCCGCTGGACTCGGTGACGAAGTAATCGAAGTGCAGCATCATGTCGAAGCGGACCGGATCGTGCTCGTAGACCTCGCCCTGCTCGCGGGCCCGCTCGAAGAGGACCGGGTAGATGCTCTCGCCGCCGACCGACAGCTCGGTGAACCAGGCGAGGTGGTTGATGCCCCCGCACCGCCAGACGAGGTCTCGGTACGGCACGTCGGCGTACTTGGCGAGTTTGTGGGACGTTCCCTGCACGCTGTGGCAGAGGCCCACGACCTTGGCGTCCGAGACCATCGCCGCCGAGAGACAGAGAATGCTCATCGGGTTGGTGTAGTTGAGCACCCATGCCTCGGGGCAGAGCTCCTCGACGTCGGCGAGGATTTCCAGGAACGCCGGAACGGTCCGCAGCGCCTTGAACAGCCCGCCGGGTCCGACCGTGTCGCCGATGCACTGGTCCACGCCGAACTTCGCGGGGATGTCGTTCTCGGCGCGGACGGCGCGGGTCCCGCTGACCTCGACGCAGTTGATGATGTAATCGGCGTCGGCGAGCACCTCGCGGCGGTCGGCCGTGGCGGTGACGGTCCAATCGGCGCCCATCTCGGAGACGATCTTCTCCCCGAGCTTGTGGGACAGCTCCAGGCGCTCCGGGTCGATGTCCACCAGGTGCATCTCGCCGCGCTCGGCGCCGGGGATGTTCATCGCGTCGATGAAGAGCTTCTCGAAGAAGCCGCTGCCCGAGCCGAGGAAGACGATCTTCAGCGGACGCTCGACGCGGTCGAGGATGCCCAGGTGCTCGGCCCGGGCGGAATGGGCGAAGTGTCCGAGCTCCTGGCCGGCAGCGGGGTCTGTCGGGCTCACGTCGTGCTCCAGTTAACGGTTCTCACGGAGATGTGCGATTCTACCGGTCCCGCCCGTCAGTTCAAGCTTGCCCATCCGCCGCCGGGGGATCAGAAAGGGGCGACGTCGGTGACGCCGCCCCGGAGCTGCTTCCCCGGGGACCGGTCCGCAACAGACCGTCCGGTACGGGTTGCAGCGGAACGCGGCTAAGTTTAACTCCCTACGACAGCTAGGGGAATGACCGTTTCGCGGTTTTCGGGACGGATCGCTTAAAGGTTTCTTCACCGAAACGCCGATCTGATTTGCTGAAGTAAGGGTCGGGACGGGTGCAGCGGAACCCCGGAGGCCGAAAAGGACCGCCGGGCGCATGCCTTCCCTCCCTGTAGTTCCTTCCATGCTCCGGAGTTGCGCGCACGCCGTTCGGCGACGGCGTCGAGCGCTCCGGCGGGGTAGAATTCAAGGAACGCTGCGTTTGCGCCGAGGCGCCCGCCCTCCGCGCGCCGCACGGGCCGAAAGGTCGTACCATGCCAACTGAAACCGTAGTTCGCACCGAGCGCCTGGAACTGGTCGACGGCGCAGGACGCACCCGCGCGGCGATGCAAACCCTTCCGGACGGGTCCCCTGCCGTGAGCCTCAACGACGAGCAGGGAAACACCCGCATGCTCCTGGAACTGCTGCCCGACGGCTCGCCGAGCGTCGTCCTGGCCGACGGGCGAGGTCGCGGACGCATGGCGGTTCGCGTGCTCCAAGACGGGTCGCCCTGCGTCTCGCTGCTGGACGCTGCCGGCATCGAGCGACAGAACATGAGCCTCGGCGAGCACGGCGCCCCGGGGATGCACCTCTGCGACCAGCGCGGACGCGTCCGCGCCGGGCTCGGAGTGGTCCCCAGCGGCGCGCCCTGCCTGAGCCTGTTCGACGCCTCGGGGAACGTCCGCCTCGGCGCCAGCGTCCTGCCCAACGGCTCGCCGGGCATCGCCTGCAACGACGCCGACGGGCGAACCCGCGCCGGGCTGGACGTCCTGGCCGACGGGTCCCCCGGGCTCAGCCTCGCCGGGGGCAACGGGAAGATGATACAGATCGCGCCGTGAACGCGACGCGGGAGAAACTCGGAAGCGGGCATGGCGGCCGGCGGTGCAGCGGACGTCGTGTTCAGGTCGCCATGCCCCCGCTTTTTCCGCGCAAAAAAGAGCGGCGCCCGGGACTCGGCGTGAACCAGGCGCCGCGATACAACTCACCCTTTCGCGAGATACGGCCTCGCGATCATCGGGTGCAGCGGACAGGAGTTGAACGTGACTGCAGTTGAAACCCCTAGGGGATTCTCCTGACGTCTCTGAAAGCCCTCTTCGGCAGAAGGGAGCCAAAGAGTTTAGTGAATCCTCAGATTGCCGATTTTTCGGGATTCGGTTGAGCCCATGCGGCGACGATGGCGTACATAAAAACATGGCCCGGGCACGTGCTTACTGCATCGGTGGTTTCCGCTGCAACCCGATTGCGCCGTGCCCGGGCTTGTTCTATTATCGGCTCGCGGGGCGCAGAAACCGCGGCGGACCCTAATCACCGGTAGTTCCGCTGGGAAGCAGAGAACTTGCCCCGGGCCGTCCCCCTGTGGAAGCAGGTTTCCGAAGTATACGCACCCCCGGGACCGAGGGCAACCGCCTCCCGAGACTCCTCCCGAGACTCCCGGGCCCCTGGGTGCGCGACAAATTTGTGGCATGGGCGTCTCAGCCGTGGGACGCATGACCAAGATGGCCATGCCACAATACGGACGCGCCCCCGGGCCCGTGGGCGCCTAGCGGTACTCGGGGAGGTAGTCGCCGTGGGCGTCGATGAGGTCGTCGCACATCGCGCGGATCTCGTTGATCGTCAGTTCCGCCGCGGCGTGGGGGTCCAGCAAGGCCGCCTGGTAGATCCGGTCCCGCCGCCGCTCCAGCGCCGCCTCGACGGTGAGCAACTGCACGTTGATGTTCGTGCGGTTCACGGCCGCGCAGGGCTCGGGCAGGTTCCCCACCGCGCAGGGGTTCACGCCGTTGCCGTCCACCATGCAGGGCGCCTCGACGCAGGCGTTGTCCGGGAGGTTTGTAATCAGCCCGCGGTTCATCACGTTCCCGTGGATGCGGTACGGCACGTCGGTCTCGATCGCCTCCATGATGTACGAACCGTACTCGCCGCTGCGTTTGTGGGTGAGCTGGGCGTTGTTCACGAGGCTGTCGCGCTGCTTCTTCCAGCCCTCGATCTGGGCGACGCAGCGGTCGATGTACTCATCCAGCGGGATGCGGTAAATATCCAGCAGCTCCGGATGGGCCTGCTTGATGAACCAGGGGACGTACTCGGCCGCGTGGATGGAGCCTTCGGTCATGTAGTAGCCCAACTGGAGCATCATCTCCAGGCGGACCATGTCCTTGGCGATGGCCGCGTCGCCTTCGCCCCAGGCGTATCGCCCGGGCTTCTTGCCCTCGCGGGCCTCGTAGTCGGCCTTCCACTGCTCCAGGACGCGGGTCCCGCCGCCGGCGTCCTTGACGCGCTGGATTCCCTCGGTCGCCCGGCGCTTCAACTCGGGGTAGAGGTCCTTTTCGCCGTCGCGGACCTCCAGCAGCCACGCCTGGTGGTTGATCCCGGCCACGTGCCAGCGGAGGTCCTCCACCTCCCCGGCCAGGCCCAGGCGGTGGACGAGCCCTCGCGCGAGCCCGGGCACCGAATGACAGAGCCCGACAGTGCGGATTCGGCTCGCCCGGAGAACCGCCCCGGTGACCATGGCCATGGGGTTGACGTAGTTGAGGAACCAGGCGTCCGGGCAGACCTCTTCCATGTCGCGGCAGAAATCGAGCACCACCGGGACGGTCCGCAACGTCCGGAAGATGCCCCCGATGCCCAGCGTGTCGGCGATGGTCTGCCCGAGCCCGTACTTCTTGGGGATCTCGAAGTCGATGACGGTACCGGGCTCATACCCGCCGACCTGGATGGCGTTCACGACGTAGTCAGCGCCCTCCAGCGCCGCCTTGCGCTGCGTCCGGCCGAGATGCGCAGAGATGCTCGCCCGCGACTCGTTGGTGTTCGCGTTGAGGTTTTCGAGCATCATCCGCGACTCGTCGAGCCGCTCGCCGTCGATGTCGTACAGGGCGATCTGGGCATCCCGCAGGCACTCGACCTGCATCGCGTCGCCCAGGATGTTCTTGGCGAAAATGGTGCTGCCCGCACCCATGAAGGCAATCTTCGGCATGTCATGTCCTTTCGTTCGTAACCGACAGCCCGGAACGCATGGACATCACGCAGACCGAACCCGTCCGGCGTGTACTGAATCCGGGCAACCGACGACCCGGCGCCATCGGTTTGCTCCGCGGGTGCTGCGCCTCCGCAGCGGCTGCGGTTTGCCGTCAGTCCCACTGGCCGGAGGCGATGTAGCTTCGGAAGGCGTCGAGGAGTTCGCGGGTGACGCGCCCGGGCTTCCCGTCGCCGATGACCGTCTCGTCGATGCGGGTCACGGCGATGACCTCCGCCGCCGTGCCGGTCAGAAAGCACTCGTCCGCCTCGTAGAGATCCTTTGGACGGAGGTCCCGCTCGGCGATTTCCACGTCGAGCCCGCGGGCGAGCTTGAGCACCACCCCGCGGGTGATGCCCAGGAGGATTCCCGCCTCGGCCGGGGGCGTGATGACGACGCCGTCTTTGACGATGAAGAGGTTGTCGCCGGTCGCCTCGGCGACATTCCCGTCGGCGTTGAGCATGATCGCCTCCATCACGCCGGCGTCGAGCGCCTCCATCTTGGCGGAGATGTTGTTGAGGTAGTTCATGCTCTTGACGCTCGGATCAAGCATGTTCGGCCCGCAGCGGACGGTTTTCGCGACGATCACGGCCATGCCGTCGCGGTACATCTCCTCGGGATAGAGCTTGATCTGGTCGGCGATGATGAAGACGGTCGCGTCGCGGCAGAGCATCGGGTTGAGTCCGAGCGTGCCGACGCCGCGGGTGACCACGAGGCGGATGTACCCGTTCTCGACGCGGTTGCTCTCGATGCACCGCTCCATGCCCTCGCGGAGTTCCTGCTTGGTGTAGGGCACGGAGAGGCGGATGCAGCATGCGGATTCGAAGAGGCGATCGAGATGCGCGCGGCATTCGAAGATGCGCCCGTTGTAGACGCGGATGCCCTCGAACACGCCGTCGCCGTAGAGCAGTCCGTGATCGAAGACGCTCACCGCCGCCCGGTCCTGGTCCACCATCTCGCCGTCAAGCCAGATCTTCATCGCCGCAATTCTCCTCTCGTGGGGCGTCATCATAAGCCCGGATACGCAAACCGACAAGCGCGTCGGGGCGAGGGTTCGCCTTGACCGGACGCGCCGCGGTTGCTAGGCTTTTTCGCGCGATACAGAAAGGACCCCCGCATGGCGATCCAGAACTGGTCGGACGACATCACCGTCGCGGAGCTCAGCGACGACCCGCAGTTCACCGACGACCTGGCGACGCTGACCGACCAGGTCGAGCAGAAGCCCACCCACGTCGTGCTGAACTTCGCAGGCGTGGGGTTCATCAACAGCTCCAACATCGCCCGGCTTCTGCGCCTCCGCAAGAGCATGGTCTCTAACGGCAGGAAGCTCATCCTCTGCGACGTGAACAACCAGGTCTGGGGCGTGTTCATGGTCACCGGGCTGGACAAGATCTTCGAGTTCACCGACAATGTCGCCACCGCCCTGGCGAAGGTCCAGATCGAGTCCGAATAACGGCGACGCGCACTTCGCCGCCGCGGGGCTCAGTCCCAACTGACCTTCTGGTCCAGCGCCTGCTTGAGCTCGCCGGAGGTGGTCGTGGCGAAGTTGGTATAGCCCACCATCACCAGCGAGGCGTGGATCGCTCCGGCGTCGTCGCCGGTGAGGTCGAAGTCGGCCCCGAGGAAGCTGAACTCCCCGCGGATGCTCATCGAGGCGGGGCGGCTCTCCTGCTCCGTGCGGCGGGCCTCGCGGAACTGCACCCGAGCGTCGAAGGCGATCGGGTACCGCCGATCATCGACGATCAGCTCCCCCTTGACCTTCGCGGTGTAGGCGTTGGTCAGCTTCTTGCCCTTGGCGTTGGTGGGTTTGGGCTTCCAGTCCTCCATCGCGGTGACTCGGACGCCGAACTTCGGGCGCGGGCGCATCCGCACCCAGTCCGAGCAGGTGTACGGGTCCGGGTCGCCGTGCATGTCCGACCAGCGGTCCATCGCCACGGTGAATTCGCCGCTGACCTGCGGCGCCCCGCCGAGCAGCCCGGCCAGGTCGGGGTCGTCCATCATCCCTTCGAGCCCCTCGGAGACCTCGGGGAAGGTCACGATCAGCGCC
>CAYTQL010000019.1:6573-17404 GCA_964439555.1 uncultured Planctomycetaceae bacterium
TTCCGCCCGGAGCTGAGCAGCGGACGGAGCTTGCGCGGGTTGCGGAAGGTGATCCGTGCGGTGTCCCAGGCGGGGTACTTCGCCCGGACCACCCCGCTGCGGCCGCGGATGAACTCGTAGAGGATCTTGCCCTGCATCTTCCCGGAGTCCGGAAGCCGCTTGGCGAAGCCCAGCGGCACGGCCGTCGCGGCCGCCAGCAGGAAGCCGATCAGCACGTCGCGGGTCATGGGGTGACTCCTTCGACCTGCTTGGGCGCCAGCAGGATGATGTGCGCATCGAGGCGTCCCCCGGCGAACTTCGGCTGGAGCGCGTTCACGCTCGGCGAGGGGGTCGGGTCGCTGCGCCCGTCGTCGCCTCGTGAACTGCCCACGAAGACGACGCTCCCCTCGGGACCTTCGCACAGGGCGTTGATGCTGCACCCGGGGACGTAACTGCTGAAGCGCAGGTTCGTGAAGTCCCGGTTGAACACGCCGATGGTCCGCCCGCCGTACCAGAAACGCTCGGGGCTGGCCTGCTGGTCCGGGTAGTAGGCGTTGGGCGTCTGGATGTATCCCGACGCGGCCGCGCCGCGGAAGGCGACCGAGCCGTTCCTCAGCGGAAGGATCTCGCTGATCATCGCGCTGTTGGGCTGGTCCTCGTCGAAGAAGATCATGTAGGACGCCCAGAAGCAGTACGCCTTGACGTCGAAGTCGGTCGGGTCGAAGCGGGCGAAGTGGGCGAAGCTGCCGACGCCGGCGCCCCAGCTGCTCATCCCGAAGCCCCAGCTTCCGCCGTGGGACTTCTCCAGATCGATCGGGCTCCGCGTCCAGACCGTGTTGCCCCCGTCCGACCACCCGGTGAAGAGCACTTGCCCATCGGCGTCCCATGCGGCCGTGCGGAGCGAAGAGTCGGAGACCAGGCGGAAGTCATCGTGCCCCACCAGCGGGCCCGGCCAGTCGTAGACCTGCCAGAGGCTGCTGCCGTCCGGGCGGTAGCAGCGGAAGACCGGTCGCCGCCAGGGTTCGCGCCCGGTGCCGCTGTTACGGTCGCCCCCGGCGATGATCCGCCCGTCGTGCTTGTTGACCGCCTTGACGCCGCCGCGGACCGGAATCTCCCTGAGCTTCTTCCCGTCTGTATCGAGGTGCTTGAGCCCGCGGACGGAGAACCACACCCCGCCCCTATCGTCCGGCCAGAGCTTGCCCGGGGAGTCCCGGTGGCCCCTGAAGATCCAGACCCACCGCACCTTCGAGGCGTCGGGCGAGAGCTTGGCGACGTAGACGTCGCCGGGCATCTTGACCCCGGCGAAGTAGATCGGCCCGTAGTGCCGCGGGTCGTCCTTGACCTCCGGCACGGTCCGGAAGTGATCCGCGCTCTTGCCCAGCGCCCGCATGGGCGCCAGGCAGCGTCCGGCGATGATCAGCGACCCATCCTCGGCCACGATGCCCGAGTCGATCTCGGCGACGCCCCAGTCGAACCTGACCGTGCGGTGGAGCTTCTGGAGGTCGGCGCTGTAGAAGGCGATGAATCCGGCCTTGTTGGGGTACTCGTGGGCGAGCCTGGCCGGCTTGCCGCTGGGGGTCCGCCGCCGCCCGCCTCGGTATTCGAGCACCTCGTACCAGGCGCCCTTCCCGAGGACGAGCGGTTCGGGCTCCTCCGGGAAGGATGCGCCCCACGCATTGCCGAAGGCCACGATCCGCCCATCCGGCGTGGTCCCGCAGCCGACGAACTCCTCGTTGTCCCGCGTACCGAAGTACGTCGCCGAGCGAGTCTCGAGCTTGTTGCCCCCCGAGGCGGCCTTGCGGGTGAAGGCGAAATGCCGCCAGCCCTTGTAGTCCTCGGGATCGGTGCTCCGCTCGGATTGGGCCCCTTGGGCGCCGGCGCCGGACACCGCAAGCAGCAGTGCCAGAGTTGCTGCAATCAGACGCATCGATCGAATTCCGCTATGCCGGGACGAGGCAGAAGACGAAGTTCCGCGAACGGGGGACGTCCCCGTTCGTCGCGGCCGTGCCTTGTTTCCCGTATCTCTTTGGTCTCGTCAATCCCACTGGACCTTCTGATCCAGTGCCTTCTTGAGCAGCTTGCCGGTGACGCTGGTGAAGTCGGTAAAGCCGACCATCTGCACGGTGATGCGGATTTCGCCGGCGTCATCGCCGGTGAGTCCCATGTCGGCGCCGAGCATGGTGAACCGTCCCTGGATGCTCATCGTCGCGGGGCGGCGGCGTTTCTCGCTGTGCTCCGGTTCGCCGAAATGCACGCGGGCGGGAATCGTCACCTCGTATTCGTCGGTGTCCACGCGGAAGGCCCCCTTCAGCGTGCACTCGTAGGTGTTCGGACGGATGCGCCGGCGTCCGCGGCGCATCTCAGCCAGCGGGGCCCAATCGGCCATCTCGCGGACGGTGAGCCCGAACCGCGGACGCGGGCGGCGGCGGATCCACCCGGCGCAGGTGTACGGCGCGGGGTCGCCCTGCATGGTAGGCCAGCGGTCGAAGGCGACGGTGAACTCCCCGCGGGTCCGGGGCACCCCGCCGAGCAGCCCGGCCATGTCGGGATCGTCGATCAGGCTCGACAGCGGCCCGTCGTACTCCTCCCAGGTCACCAGCATGGCCCCGTGCACGTTCCGCCCGGAACTGAGCAACGGACGGAGCTTGCGGGGGTTGTCGAAGGTGATCAGGGCGGTGTCGAAACCCGGCCAGGAGCCGCGGGAGACGCGCGACCGCCCCCGGGTGAACTCGTAGAGCACGTTGCCGGTGAGCTTGCGCGGGCGGCGCTTGCCGGCGTCGAGGCGCGTCAGCGGCGCCCCGAGCGTCAGGGCGACGGCGCTGAGCAGGAGCAGTCGGAGCGTTCGGGTCATTGCGCGCCTCCGGTCTGGGCGGTGGAGATCTCGGGGACGTCCTCGCGCTTCGGTCCCAGCAGGAAGATGTGGGCGTCGAAGCGTCCGCCGCCGAATTTCGGCTGGATCGCCCGGACGATCGGCGAGGGCGTGGCGTCAGCCCGTCCGTCGTCGCCCTTCGATCGCCCCACGATGCACAACCGCCCCCCGTCGGTCTCGATCATGTCCCGCACGCGGACCCCCGGGACGTACGAGCTGAAGCGCATGTTCGTGCAGTCGCGGTTGAAGACGGTCACGTAGCTGCCCCCGTACCAGAAGCGATCGGGCGTCTTCCACTGGTCCGGGTAGTAGTTCTCGGGCGTCTGGATGAGCCCGCTGGCCGCCCCGCCGAACATCGCCAGCGAACCGTTCTTCATGGGCGTCAGCTTGTGGATCGAGGTGCTGTTGGGCTTGTCGCGGGAGTAGATCAGGTAGGTCGCCCAGAAGCAGTAGACCTTCACGTCGAAGTCGACCGGGTCGATCCGCAGGATGTGCGTGAAGCTCCCGACCGTGGCGCCCCAACTGCTCATCCCGAACCCGTAGCTCCCGCCGTTAGGCCTGCGCAGGTCGATGGGGCTGCGGGAGAAGACCGTGTTGCCCCCGTCGGACCAGCCGACGACCCAGATCGTCCCGTCCTCGGCGTAGAGGGCCTTGCGGACCGAAC
Organism: uncultured Planctomycetaceae bacterium; assembly: GCA_964439555.1. Taxonomy (GTDB): domain Bacteria; phylum Planctomycetota; class Phycisphaerae; order SM23-33; family SM23-33; genus CAYTQL01. Next base: position 10,086 of record CAYTQL010000019.1, read on the forward strand.
TGTCGGAGACGAGGCGGAAGCGGTTGTGCCCCACCAGCGGGCCCGGCCAGTCGTAGACCTGCCAGGCGACCTCCCCGTTCGGGCGGTGCTCGTGGAAGCACGGACGCCGCCAGGGCTCGCGCCCGGTCCCGTTGTTGCGGTCGCCGCCGGTGAGGAACCGTCCCTCGGTCGGGTGCACGTCGAGCAACTGCTTGTGCCGCCCGCTGACGCCCCGGATGGACTCCAGCTCCGACCCGTCGGGCGGAACGCGCCGCAGCCCGCCGTAGTCGCAGTAGAACCCGCCTTCGGCACAGCGGAAGAACTTCCGGATCGCCCGGCGGCGCCCCTCGAAGATCCACACCCACTCCAGACGCTTCCCGTCGGGCGAGAGCTTGGCGAGGTAGGCGTCGCCCGGGAGGCGGACGCCCTGGTAGTAGATCTTCCCGTAGCGGCGCGGGTCCTCGCCGGGAACCGGCTTGGTCCGCACGGGAATCTCCAGCCGGTCCACCCAGCGGCGGAAGTGATGCGTGCTGGTCCCGCTGATGATGAGGCTGTCGTCCTCAAGCAGGTGGGCCGCGTCGATCGTGGCGACCGACCAGTCGAACTTCACCACCCGGCGCAGCGTGCGGAGGTCCGCGGAGTAGACCGCGATGAATCCCGCCTTGTTCGGGTAGTCTCCCGCCACGCGGACCTGCTTGCCGGACGGGTCCACCGGCGAACCGCCGCGGAATTCGCTGACCTCGTACCACTGCCCCTTCCCGAGCACCTCGGGCTCCGGCTCGGACGGGAAGCTCGGCCCCCACGCATTGCCGAAGGCGAGAATCCGCCCGTCGGAGCGGCGCTTGACGGCCGTGAATTCCTCGTGATCTCGCGCGCCGAAGAAGCTCGCCGCCTCGGTGGTCAGCTTGTTCCCGCCCCGTGCGGCCTTGCGGGTGTAGTGGAAGAAGCGGTAGCCCTTGTAGTCGTCCGGGTCCTGCGAGCGCCGCTCCGGCTGGGCGAACAGGGGCGCAGCGGCGACCGCGAGGAAGCAGAACGAGAGACCGGCCACTCTTGCACAATTCATGCAGCACTCCGGGCAGGGGTTTCGGCGTGGCTCCTTCATTAAACGCGCCCGGGCGGGCAAGTTACGCACTCGGCATCTTCCCGCGAATCCCCGAAGCCTCCCGCGCATTCAAGGAATCGGAAGTACGCGTCCCCCCGAACCGGCATGCGGAGCACGACCATGAAACGCCTGCACCTGATCCTCGTCGTCCTCATCGTTGCCTTCGCGGGCCTGGCTGCGGCGCAGGAGGCCGCGGAGAAAAAATCCATCGAGCAGCAGAAGGCCGACCTGGTCTCCCAGGCGAAGTACCTCAAGGACAAGGTCAAGGAGCCGCTCCAGCGGCACTACTGGAAGATCCGGTCCCGCCTTCAGAAGAGCCCGGAAATCCGCAAGCTCCTCGAGCAGCGCCGGCAACTGGAAGAGAAGCTCGAGAAGACCCGGGAGACCGACCCGGAGATCCTCGAATCCGCCGCGGACCTTGAGCAGGCCCGCAAGCAGTACGAATGGCTGGTGACCACCGCCGCGGCCGCCAACCCCAAGACCCCGCAGCTCCAGAAGCAACTGGAGACAGACAGCCAGCGGCTCAAGCAGCTCAAGGAGTCCTACGAGCAGGCCCGGCGGAAGGTCTATTCCGAGTGGCGTCGGGTGGATCAGTCCGATGAGCTCGAGGCGTACCGGGACAAGCTCCAGGCGGCCCAGAAGGCCCACCGCGAACTGCCGCACACGTCGGAAACCTTCATCGCCGCGCGTCGAGAGCAGCAGGAAGCCAAGCAGGCGTGGCGGGAGAAGACCAAGACGCTGGAGGAGCACCAGGCGGTCCAGGCCGCCCGCAAGGCGCTGGAAGCGGCCGAGGCGGCGCTGGAGACCCGCTCCAAGCAGATCCCCGAATACGAGGTGTACATCGCCAGCGTCAAGTCCTACCAGGACCTGAAGGAGAACTCACCGGAGCTCGAAGAAGCCGCCGCGCTGATCAAGCAGCGGCGCGAGGAATACGCCGAGGCCCGCAAGACGCTCCGCGCCGAGGACCCCGGCGCCGCCGAAGCGATGGCCGCGTTCAAGAAGCTCGAGTCCGACATCCACGCCCTGAACAAGAGCATCAACGAGACGCAAGCCGAACTGCGGAACATTCGCCGCGAGTCGGTCAGCCAGAACCCGAAGATCGCCGAGACCCGCGAGGCGGTCGGAGAGGCCAAGAGGAAGCACTACAAGGTCGTCCAGGAGCAGACCCAGGAAGACAAGGCCGCGATCGAGATCTCCCAGGAGGAGTACAAGAAGGCCCTCGACGCGGCGATCCGCGACGATCCGGAGGGCAGCAAGATCGCCCGGAAGCTCGACGAGGTCGAGAAGCAGCTCCAGGAGCTGCGCGAGAAGTACCGGAAGCTCAACAAACGCAAGTAGCAGCGGGCCGACGGGGAAGCCCGCGAGCAGTACGAAGACGCCCCGGGACCGTGCATCCCGGGGCGTCTTTGCCGCGCTGAGGCGGCGGACGCCCCGGGAGGCGGAATGCGAGCCGTTCGGGGGTCCGGGTCTACTCCGGGCTCCGAGTGCGGTCTTCGGGCACGTGGTCCTCGATCACGGCGATCAGGTCGCGGAAGCTGTCCCGCTTGAGGGTGTCGATGACCAGGGAATCGGGCCCGTCGAACGTCAGCTCCACCACGCCCTTCTTGAGCTTGGTCGCGTCGAAGACCTGGACCTGGTCCCACCGATACCGGGTCTTGCCCTTGTACCCGATGCCCTCCGGATCGGCCACGAGTATGCTGCGCTGATACCAAAAGGTCCACGCGGCCAGGAGGAGCCCGGCGAGCGGGAGCAGGACGCCGCCGACGTGGTTGAACGCCCAGCCGAGGAAGGCGTTGATGTCCTCGCCCGGCGCGGCATAGGGGTACTTTCCGCGGAGGAAGGCGTCGATCGCGCAGTAGACGCCGAACCCGAACAGCCCGGCCGCGACGATATACCGCCGCACGGCCGTCTCCCGCGACGCGCCGCTCTCGACCCGCTCAGGCGGCGGGGGAATCTCTTCGGCGTTCTCCTGCGGCGGCGTGTCCTGGGGCGTCTCGCTCATCGGATCTCTCCCTGGTATCCCGGGCGCAACAGCCTACCCGCCCCGCCGGGGGATGCCAACGCAAAAACGCGTTCGCGGCGGTGGGCGCGGCGCCGGAGCGTCAGTGCGGCGACCGTCCGCTCGAGCGTCCCCGCCAAGGAGGGCGTGTACACCGTAGCGTCCCGCGGGTATAATCCGGCGCATGCCCAGCTCACTGGAAAAACCGAACGGCGGAGATCCTCGGCGACCTGCTGCCCTATCTTCCATGATCACGAAATTCGATCCGCAGCGCACCGACCCGGCATTCCGGCTCTACAACAGCCGGAGCGAGGAGAAGGCCCAGCTCATCCGCCCCGACGGGAGCATTGCCCACCAGTGGAGCTACCCCCGCGGGCACGCGTGGCACTACGCGGAGATGCTCCCCGACGGGCGCCTGCTGGTGGTGGACAAGAATCACGCCGTCATCGAGCTGGACCGCAACGGTACGCTGGTCTGGGAATACCCCACGATCGCCCATCACGACATTGCCCGCCTGCCCGACGGAAACACCTACGTGGTCTCCGGGCGGAACCGGGTTGCCCCGGCGCTGACCGACAGCCGCGAACTTCTCTGCGACTGCGTGCTGGAGGTCACACCGGACGGGGAGACCGCCTGGGCGTGGTACGCCGAGGACCACGCCGATCAGCTCGGAATCGCCACGCCCCTTCCCGAGGACTACCCTTTCGACGATTGGCCGCACATCAACACGTGCGAAATCCTGCCCGACTCCCCCACCGCGCGCAAGGACATCCGCTTTGCGCCGGGCAACCTGCTGATGTGCGGGCGGATCATCCACACCGTCTTCGTGGTCGACCGGGGCAGCGGGGACGTGGCCTGGCACTGGGGCCAGGGCGAGGTCATCGGCCCGCACATGCCCACGATGCTGCCCAACGGGAACCTGCTGATCTACGACAACGGGTACCTTCAGGGCAACAACCGGGGCTTCTCCCGCGTGATCGAGCTCGACCCCCTGACCGAGGAAATCGTCTGGGAGTATCGCGCCGATCCGCCGGCGTCGTTCTTCTCGCCCTCGCGCGGCTCGGCCGAGCGGTTGAGCAACGGAAACCACCTGATCGCCGAGTCGGATTCCGGGCGACTGTTCGAAGTGGCTCCGGACGGGAGAATCGTCTGGGAACTCCAGAACGAACTCCGCGGACCGAACGGGAATGTTGACCCGATCTACCGGGTCAAGCCCTACACCCCCGAGGAGGTCGCGCGGGCGGGGATCTGAAGCGTCGGTGACGCGGCGGGCGCCCGGCGCGTCGCGCGTGTGCGGAAGCACAAAGGGCGAGCAACCTCCCGGCCGCGGAAGAAACCCCTGAGGCATTCCGCGGGCGACGAAGTTGCTCGCCCTTCTCTCTGTCAGAATCTCAACCGAGGCAGAGCAGGTCCACGTACGTCGGGAACGGCCAGGCCTCGCGGTCCACGAGCAGTTCCAGTTCGTCGGCCGGGGTGCGGACGGCGCGGAGCTGGTCGGGAATGCGATCCCGCGCCGCCTCGGCGCGCTGCGGGATGTCCTCGATCGCCTTCACTTCCTCGGCCGATTGCTCCAGTGCGTCCACCGCGTCGGTAAGTTGGCTGATCAGCTCGCAGACGCGCTGGAGACGTTGATTCTGCGCCTCGGCGGCCTGTCCGGCCTGCTTGAGCGACGCCACGGCGTCGGCAAGTTGCCCGGAATAGTCGATCGCCCGCGGGAGAATCTGCTGCCGCGCCATGCGAACGGCGCAGCGGGCCTCGATGGTCAGGTCCTGGGCGTAGAGGATCAGGTTGGTCTCGATGCGGGCCTCGAGTTCGTCCCGGCTGAGGACGCGTTGCCGCTCGAAGACCTCGAAGACCTCTTCCCGCCGGACGGACCGGAACGCCTCGACCGTGTCCGGGAGGTTCGCCAGCCCGCGGCGCTCCGCCTCCTGACGCCACTGTTCGGAGTAGCTGTCGCCGTTGAACAGGACCCGCTTGTGGTCGCGGATCAGCTCGCGGAGCAGTTCCTGGGCGGCCTGGTCGGCGCCCTCGGCCTGTTCGAGGCGGTCGGCGATGCCCGAGAGCACCTCCGCGACCGCCGTGTTGAGCACGAAGATCGGCTTGGCCGTCGCCAGCGCCGAGCCCGGCGTGCGGAATTCGAACCGGTTGCCCGTGAAGGCGAACGGCGAGGTCCGGTTGCGGTCGGTGGTGTCCTTGGGCAGCGGCGGAATGGTGCTGACGCCCAGTTGGATCGCCTCGGCGTCGGCGGCGCTGGACTCCTTCTCCTGCTCGATCCGCTCGAGCAGTTCGGCCAACTGCCGCCCGAGGAAGATGCTGATGATCGCCGGCGGCGCCTCCATCGCCCCGAGGCGCAGGTCGTTTCCGCTGTTGGCGATGCTGGCGCGGAGCACGTCGGCGTAGAGGTCCACCGCGCGGATCACGGCGCAGAGGAAGACGAGGAAGACCTCGTTCTCGTGCGGCGTGCTCCCGGGGTCCAGCAGGTTCATCCCGCCGTCGGTGATCAGCGACCAGTTGTGGTGCTTGCCCGATCCGCCGAAGCCCTGGAAGGGCTTGGCGTGCAGCAGGCAGCGGAGCCCGTTGCGCTCGGCGACCTTCTGGAGGGCCTCCATCGTCAGGTGGTTGTGGTCGGTCGCGACGTTCGCGGGCCCGAAGACCGGGGCGACCTCGAACTGGCAGGGCGAGATTTCGTTGTGCTGCGTATTGGCCGAGACGCCCAGCTTCCAGAGCTCCACGTTGACCTCGTTCATGAAGGTCGCCATCCGCTCGTGGATGCTCCCGAAGTAGTGGACGGACATGGCCATGCCCTTGGGGGTCCCGGCGCCGAAGAGCGTCCGTCCCGTCATGGCGATGTCGAGGCGCTCGCGGGCGAGGGCGTCATCGACGAGGAAGTACTCCTGCTCCAGCCCGACCATGCTGTGGACGCGGTGGGTGTCCTGGTCGCCCAGGGCCCGCAGCACGCGGACCGCCTCGCGGTTGATCGCCTCGATCGACCGCAGCAGCGGCGTCTTGTTGTCCAGCGCCCGCCCGGTGTAGGAGCAGAAGGCGCTGGGGATGAACAGCGTGGTGTTGGACCCGTCCTTCTTGACGAAGGCCGGGGAAGTGCAGTCCCACACCGTGTACCCGCGGGCCTCGAAGCCTTCGCGGAGCCCGCCGGAGGGGAAGCTGGAGGCGTCCGGCTCGCCGCGGGTGAGCTCCTTGCCGCTGAACTCCATCCGCACGTCGCCCTCGGGCGTCGGCGAGATGAACGAGTCGTGCTTCTCGGCCGTCAGCCCGGTCATGGGCTGGAACCAGTGGCAGAAGTGGGTGGCGCCCTTCTCGATCGCCCAGTCCTTCATCGCGTTGGCCAGCACGTCGGCCAGGGAGGGGTCCAGCTCGGCCCCGTCCTCGAGGGTGCGCATCAGCGCCGCAAACACGCCCTTCGGGAGGCGGCGGCGCATGACCTCGATCGAGAACACGTTCGAGGCGAAAATGTCGGGGACCCACTCGGCGAGGCTCTCCGACGGCGTCTTGGTCATGTCAGACACGGAATGATCTCCTTCGCGCATCATGGCGGTTGAGCCCCCTGGGCCGGGGCCCGGTCAGTGGCGGAATGCCGGGTCGTGGTTCCTGCGGCCGGCGACTACTGCGGTCGGCTGATCTCGGGGAACATCTCGAGCAGCCGGTTGCGGATGTTTTCGTCGAGCAGCGCTTCGGCGGGGCTCTTGCGGAGGTCGTCCACGAAGGCCCGGGCCCGCCCGGCGACGCTGTCGCTCTCGGTGGAGGCCTCGCGCTTCTGGCGGTTGGACAGGTCCGGGACGAAGAACTCGTCGCGCATGTGCTCGAGCGTGTGCGGCTCCATCAGGAAATCCTCGCCCGGGGCCTTGCGGAGGAGCAGCTCCAGCCCGAGCGTCTCGTCGTCGACCTCGATGCCCCGGAGCACCCGCTGGGTCATCCCGAGGATCTCGTTGTCGATGGCGAGCTTGTCGTACGAGACGGTCAGGTCCGCCTCCATCAGCCCGGCGATGTCGTGGATGTAGTTCGCCCCGGACATCGCCACGAGCAGGCTGGACATCGCGCTTTCGTACGCCGCCTGAACGTCCACGCGCTTGGCGTCGGTCGTCCCGGCCGTGGAGTAGAGGGGCAGCTCGAAGTGCTGGGCGAGCTGCGAGACCGCCGCGTTGATCATCGCCCGTTCGATGGGCCCGCCGAGGTGATCCATCGTGCGCAGATCGGGGATCGACCCGACCCCGCCGCAGATGC
>CAYTQL010000020.1:0-16335 GCA_964439555.1 uncultured Planctomycetaceae bacterium
CGGCGCTCGATGGCTTCGGCCGTGGCGCGAGCCATCGCGTCGATCGCCGCCCGGAAGGCCCCCACGTCCGCCAGAAGCGGAGTGATGTCCTTGAAGAGGATGCCCGGCTTGGGGAAGTCCGGCACGTCGCGGATGAACCGCTCCAGGTCGCTCATGGCTGCTCCATTACTCAGTGGACCGCCCGGAGATCATGCCCCACCGCCGAGACAGGATCAAGGCTGCGGCGGGAGGATGCCGGGGACCGGGCGATTCCGCGCGATGCGTGGTCTTCGACCGAAGCCTCCGGGCGCCGCAAGCCGACGCCCCCGCGACCCGACCGGCAGACGTTCCGATCTCCGAGCCGACGACCGGTATCCCCCGGTCGCTGATCCCTGCGGTCACCCTCCCGCCTTCTTCAGCATCTTGACGATGTCGTGCTCTTTGGCGCGGCGGGCATAGTACAGGGGGGTCTTCTTGTCGCGGTTGCGCAGCTTGACGTTCGCCCCGCGGTCGATGAGCAGCTTGGCGACCTTCGCATGCCCGTGAGCGGCCGCAATGTGCAGCGCCGCGCCGCTCGAGCCCGCTTTGTCCGGGTCCGCGCCGGCGTCGAGCAGCACCCGGGCGGCCTCGAGCCGACCGTGCCGGGCGGCGAAGCACAGCGGCGTCCCGGCGTGCGAGGCGGCGTCGGCGTTTGCCCCTGCCCCCAGCAGGAGCTTGAGGCACGCAACGTGCCCCCCGCCGGACGCGTGATGCAGCGGACCGAGCGTGGAGTCGTCCTTCGCGTAGTTCGCATCCGCCCCGTTGTCCAGCAGGAGCTGGACCAGTTCGGCGGCGCCCGCCCCGGCCGCAACGCACAACGGCGTCCGCCCGCCCTTGCGATGGGCGTCGATCTGCGCGCCGGAGGCCAGCAGAAGCACCGCGAGGTCCTTCTGCCCGCCCGCCGCGGCGGCGTGAAGCGGGCTGCCGACCTTCTTGCCGAGGTAGTTCGGGTCCGCCCCCGCCTTCAGCAGCGCCCGGGCGACCTCGACGTGCCCTTTCTCGGCGGCCAGCAGCAGCGGCGTGCGCTCGTGGTACTCCCGGTCCACCTTGGCGCCCTTCTCCACCAGCAGCGGGACCAGCTCGGCCATCCCCCCAGCCGCGGCGTGATGCAAGGCAGCGCCGGGCGCGGCGGTTTTGGCGACCTCCGCGCCGTTCTCGATCAGGAGTTTCGCCGTCGCCGCGTCGCCCTGCGTGAGGGCCCGGTGCAGCGGGTAGCCGTCGTGCCCGCGTCGATTCGGGTCGGCCCCGGCGGCCAGCAGGAGCTTGACGCACTCCACGCTGCCGCTGTCCACCGCACAGTGCAGCGGGCGGTCGCGGTCGATCTCGGCGTCTACCTTCGCCCCGGCCGCCAGCAGCGCGCGGACGATCTCCGCGTTGCCCTCTCGTGCGGCCGCGTGAAGCGGCGCGGTGGTCCGACGCCCCCCTTCGCGGCGGGTTCGGAAGGCATGGTTGCCCTCGGCGCCCCTGTTCAGCAGCAGCTTGACGATCTCGGGCGAACCCGCCTCGACGGCTTCGGAGAGGGAGCGGCGCTTGGAGCGGTCCTCCGCGTCGGGCTTTGCCCCCGCGGCCAGGAGGAGCTTGACGAGTTCGACGTTTCCCGCAGCCGCGGCTTCGTGGAGCGGGCGACGGTGGTGGCGATCGTGGATGTCCGCCTTCGCCCCGTGCTTGAGCAAGTATCGGGCGATCGACGCCGCCTCGGCCGCTACGGCGCGGTGCAGCGGGGTGCGGTGGTCGTCGCCAGCGGCGTTGACGTCCGCCCCCGCCTCGATCAGCCGCTTGACGATCGCCAGGTAGGTCGCCTCGTCGGGGGGCGTCTCCGGGGCCGCCTCGCCGCCGGTCGCCGCGGCCAGGTGCAGCGGCGTCCGACCTCGCCGGCCTTTGTGATGGTTGTTCGCATCCGCGCCGGCGTCCAGGAGCAGTTCGACGAACTTCCGGCCGCCCAGCCCGGCGGCGTAGTCCAGGGCGGTCAGGCGGTTGCGCCGCCCGGTGAGCCGCTTGGGCATGTGCTCCAGCAGAATCGCCAGCAGGTCCGCCCTCCCGGCGTCGATCGCCATATGCAGCAGGTCGCCGGAGACGATGGGGCCGACCTTCGCGACCCGCTCGACGATCTCCGCGTCGCCCTGCTTGACGGCGCGCTGGAGCGTGGTGACGTCGTAGAGATCGCGATTGTTGCGCGCGCCGCGGTCGATCAGGAACTGCACCATCTTCGGGTCCCCCGCCAGCACCGCGCGGTCCAGCGGCGTCCGACCGTCGGAGTCCCGCTTGCCGACGGCGAACTTCGCCCCTTCGGCCTTGAGCAGCTCGACGTTCCGCGCCCGTCCGGCTTCCAGGGCGACCTGCACCGGCGTCCGCCCGTCGGCGGCGCGGGCGTCGATCGCCGCGCCCTTGCCCAGCAGCAGCTCGATCAGACGTTGGTTGTCCCCCCGGGCGGCCAGGTGCAGCGGGGTCATCTCGCCGGGCCCGCGAACGTCCACCTTCGCCCCCTCGCTGACCAGAAGCGTCGCGGTCAGGGCGTCCCCGCCGATCAGCGCCGCCAGCAGCGGCGTCTGCCCGGACCCGTCGGCCGCGTCGATCTTCGCCCCGTGGGCGATCAGCTTCGCGGCCGCGTCCGGCTGACCCTCGCGCAGCGCCGCCAGCAACGGCGTACGGTCCTGCTTGTCCGGCGCGTCGATCTCCGCGCCGGCGTCCAGCAGGAACTCGACGGTCTCGACCTGTCCGGCCCCCGCAGCGGCGTGAAGCGGCGTCGAGCCGTACCAGTCCCCGGCGTCCACCTTCGCGCCGTGGTCCAGCAGCAGCTTCGTCGCCTCGGTATGACCGCCCTCGGCCGCAGAGTGCAGCGGACCGCGCCCGTAGGAGTCCCGCCCGTTGACGTCCCCCCCGGCGGCAAGCAGCTCGGTCATCCGCGCGACGTCCCCCGCCCCGGCCGCCCGACGCAACGCCGCGGTGCCCGCGGACGCCTCCAGCGTCTCGCGGGCGTCGGCGTTCTGCCCGACCGGCCGGGTCGAGGCGTCCGACCGTTCCGGCGGCGTCGGCGGGTCGTCCGCGCAGCCGGCAACCAGGCAGACAGCGAGAAGCCCCGCCGACGCGAGGGGGATGGCGCGACGGCGCCGCGGCCGACGACCCGGGATGACTGCGAACGTCTCAGCCGACATGCCCCCACACTACGCGTGCCGGCGAGCCCGTTCAAGGGGCCCCGACGGACCGACTGCACGCCCGCCCGGCCGAACTATTTCGCCAGTTCAACCAGCACAGCGAGGGTGAGGATGTTGATGTCCCGATCGCCCGCGCCCTGCCAGGTGACGACGCCGTCGGCGGCGTCGGGGTCGGCGGCGCGTCGGCGGCCGGTGAGGTCCAGCACCTCGCCGGTCCAGGCGCGGAGCTGGGCGTGGTTCCACTTTCGCTTCCGGCGGAGCATTCGCAACAGCTCGGCCGCCTGGAGCCCCGCGCGCCACGCCTTCATGCGGAGGCTGGGCAGCGGGCGCTCGAGCCCGAACTTCCGCCCGGGGTACACCAGGGCGGTCGCGTCGGCGGCGAAGAGGTCCCCGTCCGAGGCGATCGTCTGCCAGACCAGCGTCCCGACGGCGCCCCAGCAGTAGCTCCGCACCGGCCAGACGGCCCAGCGGCGGTTGGTCTCGCCGAAGCTCGGCGGCATGCGGTAGTTCCAGTAGCGCTCGGAGAAGACCCGCCGCCGACGGGCCATCTGCCGGTGCTGCGCATAGAGCTGGTCGGCGCAGACGTTCAGGTCCACCACCCCATCGAGCCACGTCCGCTGATGGTTCGGCCGGGAAATATCGATGCGGTAGTCGATTTTCGGCATGGGGGGGATCTTCTCGGCCTCGGGGGGCATCCTCGTCCGACGCACTCTCGTATCGACGATCTGCCCGCGCTCATTCCGCGCATGGATCCGCATCTCGTGGACCTGCGGCTTGACGGCCCGGGCCCAGTCCGCCTGCACCCGCCGCTTCTGCTCCCGCACCATCTTGCCGAAGAACGCCAGCGCCTGGAAATCGTCGGCGTGCATGGGCTCGTCCAGCAGCCACAGCGAGATGCCCCGCCCCGGTCGCCCGTTGCGGCGAGGGCGGCGGAAGTAGTGCTTGTTGTTCAGGTACACCTGGAAGCGGGTGTCGAGGTGCTTCTTCGCCGAAAGGTGCTCGATGAATTCCTTCAGCACGCTCTGCCAGACGCCCTCGTAGGCGTCCGGAAGGTACTCGTAGATCGGCGGCAGCCCGGCCGTCCACTTGAGGAAAGCCTCGTAGTCGGTCGACGGCGGCCAGGCGCTCTGCGGTCGGAAATGCTTGCCCAACCGCGCCGGCCAGTTCTCGTGGAATGGCAGGTACATGTGGCGCACGGACCGCCCCGCGCCGGGCCCGACGTAGCCGCGCTCGGCCGCGAAGGCGGACCCGTCCAGCAGCGGCCCGTAGCGGGCGTCCCACTTCGACCAGTCCTTCACGCGCCGACGGGAGGCGTCCAACTCCGGCGCCGAGCGCCAGTGGACCTCGCCCGCCTGGGAGTACGGCAGGACGTTGAGCGTCATGCGGTGGGCGTGGGCGAGGCGGTAATACGTCCGCTCCATGGCGAGGAACGCGTCCGGGTCGCTCGTCCGCACGCCCATCGCCCGGGCCGGGGAGGAGTAGGTGTTCATGTCGCCGGCGAGGTGAAACTCGTCGCTGAGCCTCACGGGCGAGACCTCAATGTCCGCCGGCGACTCGGCCGAGCTGCCGTCGCCGAAGTCGAGCTTCAGCTTGCCGCGGTAGACGCCGGGCTCGGCGTCGCCGGGGACGAAAAACTCCACGACGAACACCGCGGGCGCCGGCGGGGCTTTGGTCTCCGGCCAGCCGGCGTCGGTCGGTTTGCCGGGCTCGACCGGAACCAACACTTCCGGGACCCATCGCTCCTTGTGCGGAACGGCGAACGCCCGGTACACGAAGCCGCCTTCGAGCGTCCCGCCGTCCTTGCGCCGGAGCGTTCCCAACTCGACTCGCAGACCGTCGACCTGCTTCGCATCCACTACCACCTGCCAGGCGCACCAGGCGTTCCGCGGCGTGAGGGGGCGGGGGATGCTCTCGGCCTTGCCCACCGCCCAGACCGGCCGGCGGCGGACGTGGGGCAGGGCGTTCTTCAACCGGAGCAGATCACCCCGCGGCGCCTTCGGGCGTTTCAGGGCGGGCGAGGGCTTCAGCCCCGCCAGGCGGGCGACGTAGCGGTTCGGGCCCAGCCAGCTCTCGATTGCCGCATCGTACGTCCGCGTCGGGTCCAGCGGCCCGAAGACCGCCGGGGTCTGCGTGAAGGAGACCACCTCGGCGACCGGCCTGTCGGCCTGCGAACGCCGCTCACCGTAAAGCCGCACGCGCGTCGCGAGCGGCAGTTCCCGCCGCGGGTTGTCCCAGCGGGTGGGGATTTCCAGCCCCCCGCCGTCGAACGTGGCCGCGTGGGGCGCGGGCGTCGCCTCGGGCGGCTCGCGCTTGACCATGTCGGCCAGTTGCACCCGTTGGGCGTCGACCACCAGCACCGGGCGGGCGTTGGACTGCTCGCGGGTGAAGATGTCGTGGTTCTCGCGCGTCTGACCGGTCTCCTCACCGAGCAGCAACCCGTGAGAGAGCCCCAGCACGCACGCCAGGACCATCCGCCGCGGGACGGCGATCTTCAGCCTCTTGCCCTCCCGCTTGACGTTCACCGTCTCCCGCAGCATGTGCGGGTTGTTCAGCGTGGCCGAGAGGAAGTCCCCGCCGTGGCGACCCCAGGGCTCGTCCGGGTACGCCCGGTGCGTGAAGCACGGGGCGCCCTTGACGGGCTTGTTCCGCCCGGCTCCCTCCTTCCACGCGACCGGGACCGTGCAGAGCACCACCCGCCGCGGGTTGCCCCGGGCCAGCGTCAGCCGCAGCTCGGCCGAGGCGCAGATGGACGATTCCAGCGGCTTCGTCTCGAAGCGGAAGAGGTAATAGTGCTCGTTGCCCTTGATGCGGATGCGCGAGTTCGCCCCGGTGTTCAGCGTCTGCTCCCTGGGATGGGCGCAGATGCCTACGTCGGCGGTGATCGGGAGGGTATGCACCTCCGCGAATGCCGGGACGGCGAACGAGAGAGCCGGCAGGAGAAGAAGGATGCGTTTCATGCGGGTTTGGACCGTTGAGAGGAAGAGGAGGTTCCTGCGAAACGGATCGAGGACCGCGACGGCGAACGGCCGAGGACCAGTACGGCGTGTTCGCAGCGGCGTCGTGCTCCTGCTCGACCGTCTCGCCGTCGTCCGTTCACCGTCTGTCCATTCGAGGCGGTTTCGCGTAAGCTGTCCGCTTTGAGGAGAGAGGCAGCTATGCGCGTCGCGTTGGTGGGTTTGCCGCAATCCGGGAAGAGCACGTTGTTCGCCGCGATCGCCGAGGCGGGCGGGTCGCACGTGGACCTTTCGCGCCCCGACCAGCCCCACCTGGCCGTGGTGAAGGTCCCCGACGAGCGGGTCGAGGTCCTCGCCGAGCACTACGAGCCCAGGAAGATCACCCACGCCGAACTCGAGTTCATCGACCTGCCGGGCTTCGACCTCCGCGACGAGGCCGGACGCACCCGCGCCAAGCAGCACTGGGCCCGCATGCGCCAGAGCGACATGATCGTCTTCGTCGTCCGGGCCTTCGAGGACCCCTCGGTCGGCGCCTACCGCGATCGGGTGGACCCCGAAGCGGACGTCGAGGAACTGCTTGGCGAAATGCTCTTCGCCGACCTGGAGCAGGTGACCAACCGCATCGAGAAGCTCCAGGTCGCCCTGAGGAAGCCCACCGGCAAGCGGGACGAACAGCAGCGTGAGCTGGAGCTGATGGAGCGGCTCCGTGAGACGCTGGAAAATGAACGACCCATCGCCGAGGCGATCGAATCCGAGACGGAGGACAAGCTGATCCGCAGCTTCGGCTTCCTCTCGCAGAAGCCGACGCTGGCGGTGGAGAACGTCGGCGAGGAGGCGGTCGGCGAACCGGGCCCGGAGACGCTCGGCGCCCTGCCGGCGTTGCGGCTCAGCGCGAAGATCGAGGAGGAGATCGCCGAACTGCCGCCGGAGGACCGGGCGGAGTTCATGGCCGACCTGGGCCTGCCCGATTCCGCCCGCGACCGGCTGATCCGCGCCTGCTATGACCGGCTGGACCTCGTAAGCTTCCTGACCGTCGGCGACGACGAGTGCCGCGCGTGGACCATTCCCGCCGGGACGACCGCCGTCGAAGCCGCCGAGGAAATCCACTCCGACATCGCCCGCGGGTTCATCCGCGCCGAGACGGTCAGCTACGACGACTTCCAGGCCGCCGGCGACATGAAAAACGCCCGGTCCGCCGGAACCGTCCGCCTCGAAGGCAAGACCTACGTCGTCCGGGACGGCGATATCATTAACTTCCGATTCAATGTTTGAGCGGCGGCGAATAGCCAAGTCGCTCGTCGCTACGTCGCTGGTTCGCACGCCGTTACGCCGCTCCGTCAACCGACCAGGCACATGACGCGAGAACTCACAGACTACGCCATCCGCCTGCACACGGACGACTCCGTGGCCACGGCGCTGCGGGACGTTCCCGCCGGGCGATACGCCTTCGAGGGCGCGGAGGTCGTCGTCCCCGAGCCGATCCGCCCGGGCTTCAAGCTCGCCCTGCGGGACATCGACGCCGGCGAGGAAGTCCGCAAGTACGGGTACGTCATCGGAACCGCCTCCGAGCCCATCGCGACCGGGGAGCCCGTGCACGTGAATAACCTCAGCAGTGGAGTCTGACCCGGCATGTCCGATCCGCAGATCACCGGCTACCGGCGCAGCGACACCGCCGTCGGCGTCCGCAACCACTTGCTTCTGCTCGCGAGCGTCTCGTGCGCGAACCACGTGGTCGAGCAGCTCGCCCGCGAACACCCGGACATCGTCGGGGTGACGCATCAGCACGGCTGTACGCATCTCGGCGCGGACCGCGAGCAGGTGCTCCGGACGCTTGCGGGGACCTGCGCCAATCCCAACGTGGGGGCGGTTCTGATCGTCGGGCTCGGCTGCGAAGTCACCGCGGTCGAGGACGTCGCCCAGCGCGTGGACACCGACGGGCGGATGGTCCGCACGCTGGTGATCCAGCAGGCCGGCGGCGCCGAGGCGCTCTACGCCACCGCCGAGCAGAGGCTCGAGGAGATGCGCCGCTTCATGGCGACCCAGCGGCGGGAGCCGATGGAGTATTCCGAGCTGACGATCGGGCTGGAGTGCGGCGGGTCCGACCCCTTCAGCGGGCTCACGGCCAACCCGGTGATCGGACGGGTCAGCGACCGGCTCGTGGAGGCGGGCGGGACGGTGATCCTCTCGGAGACGCCGGAGATGATCGGTGCCGAGGTTGCCCTCGCCGACCGCATCCCGGACCCGGAGGTCAAGGCGAAGCTCTTCGGGCGAATCGCCGAGTACGTGGAACTGTCCCGGGCGGCCGGGAGCGACCTCCGCGGAACCAACCCGACCCCGGGCAACATCCGCGCCGGACTGAGCACCATCGAGGAGAAGTCCCTCGGCTGCGTGATCAAGGGCGGGACCGGCGAAATCCGGGCGTTCGTGAACTACGCCGAGCGCCCGACGACGCGCGGGCTGGTGGTCATGGACACGCCGGGCAACGACCCGGAGAGCCTCACCGGCATGGCCGCCGGCGGGGCGCAGTGCATGCTCTTTTCCACCGGCGTGGGCACGCCGCTGGGCAACCCGGTCGCCCCGGTGCTCAAGATCGCTTCCAACAGCGCCGTCGCCCGCAGCATGGCCGACTACATCGACCTCGACGCCGGGCGGATCATCGAGGGCGCGGAACTCGAGGCGGTCGGCGATGCGCTCTTCGAACTGCTGATCGCCACCTGCAACGGTCAGCCCTCCGCCGCCGAGCGCAACCGCTGCCGGGAATTCGCCGTCAACCGCATCGGCCCGACGTTCTGATCGACCCAAGCGCGGTCGGGGCGCGGCGGGCCGTGACAGGAAGCAGCCGACGTGACGGACCGGCCGAACGTGATGACACCTTTTTACATCGCGCGCATGGAGACCTCGCTGTTCCATGGTATGCGCCGTGGGCGGGGGCGTACCGCCCCACGGGCTCCCAGACGCCATGCGGCTTTCCTCTACGGCAAAACCGTCCTGCGTCCCGGCGTGCTGGAGATCGTCTTCCCCGGGCACGGCGACGACGGGAACCTCAAGCAGATTCGCTGGCCTTCCTTCTTCAAGAAGTTCGACGATCAGGGCCCGGCGCTGCTCTACCAGGAGCAGACCCGGCGCGGCGAGACCAGCCGGTTTCACCGGTTGGTCTACGCGCCCCAGGGCGTGCTGCACACGCTCCACCAGGAACACCAGCAGGTTCGCAAGACGCTCGCGGACATGCAGCAGACCACGACGAACGCCACCAAGAGCCGCCCGCGCCTGCTCGAGAAGCTCCGCGAACTGCTCCTGCCCCACATGGCCGGGGAGGAAAAGGTCGTCTACAGGGCCCTGAAGCACGCGGCCGAGGGTGAAGAGGAATCCGCCACCGTGCTCGAAGGCTACGAGGAACACAAGCTCGCCCGCCGAGCCCTGAAGCGGCTCGAAAAGGCCGACCCCGAAACTCCCAGGTGGGACGCCGGTTGAGCGTGCTCAAGGACCTCATCAATCACCACATCGAGGAGGAAGAAGAGGAGCTCTTCGACCTCGCCCGCCGGACGCTCGGCGACGAGGGCCTCAGCGAAGTCGAGTCGCCCTACCGTGAGCGGGAGGAGAAGAATCTTTAGAAAATGTCCTGACGCCCCCGCCGCGAGGAAGGGGCGCGCGGCGCAGGCCCGGCGGGGCGCACTACGTCCCGACGCGCTCCAGCGGGACGATCTCGCGGACACGACAGGTGCTCACGTCCGGGGTCTTGCGGAAGGTGACGCGGAAGCGCTTCGCGGTCGTCGGCTCGAAGGCGAACTCGCTCCAGCCCTGACCCTCGCAGCGGCGGTAGTCGGTAACGGTCTTCCATCCGTCGCCGTCGGGGACCTGGAGCCCGACGCCGATGGCGCCGTACTTGTTGCCGCCCAGCACGCGCAGACCGGCGAGCGTCCGCTCCTCGTCGAACGCCAGCTCCGCCCAGACGCGCTCGGCCTTGGCGTCGGCGCAGGTCTCCGCGTCGCCGTCGACGAGGCGCTTGGCGGAGTCCCACTCCTTGCTTGCCCCGGCCAGGGCCCCGGAGAGGGCCCTGATCGAACGGATGTGCGTCTTCGGGACGATGAACTTCAGGTCGGCGGTGTGCTCGAAGTTGAACCCGGCCTTGGCGGCCTCGGCCTTGCTGTCGATCAACTCGCCCTCGATGCGGAGGTTTTCGAAAGTCACCTCCCGGACCTTGTGCTCGTCGTTGAAGCCCACCAGGCGCGGCGGGTTTTTCCATCCGACGCGCCGCAGGTTCACGTTTCGGACGGTGATGTCGTGAATGTGCCCAAGGCCCTTGCGCTGCTGGATGATGAAGTCGATGCCCCGCGCCCAGGCCAGGTCGGCGGTGAGGTTTTCGATCGTGACCTTCGAGATGTCCGCCCCGTCGCGGAGCTGGATGATCGCCGCCCGCATGGCCGAGACGATCTCGATGTCGCGGTAGGTGATGTTGCGGAACCGCTTGGCGTTGGTCTCGGTGCCGATCTTCACTCCCCCGTACTTGAGGCACTGGAGCAGGCACCGCTCGGCCGTTATGTCCGAGACCTCGTCGTATCCGCCGGAGAAGGATTTGGTCGCGATGCAGTCGTCGGAGGTGACGATGTAGACGTCCCGGATGTGCACCCGCCTGGAGTCGACCGGGTTGATCCCGTCCTTGCCGCCGAAGACGCGGTAGTCGCGGATCGTCACGTCCTCGGACTTATCGAAGCGGGTGTTCCAGTTGTAGTCGAAGTTGGTGGAGATCAGCCCTTCGATGTGCACCTTCTTCGCGTTATTCCCGCGGAGGCAGCCGGCCTGGTTGGTTCCCGGCGCGCCGGTGAAATCGAGTAATCCCTGCCCGACGAGGCGGACGTTCTGAACGTCGTTGAGCAGGAAGCGGACCTGCCGGATCACCGCCTCGGGAGCCAGGTGCAGCGTGACGTCGCTCTTGAGCTTCAACGTCGCATCCTTCGCCCCGCGGTAGACGCCGGGCGGGACGTACAGCGTCCCGCCGCCGTCGGCGGAGATGCGATCCACCGCCTTCTGGAGAACGTCTGACATGTCGGTCTTGCCCGAGGCGTCCGCCCCGTCCTCGCCGGAGAGGTCGTGGACCTTCTCGCCGGCGGGCTTCCGGTGCGGCGGGTAGGCGATCAGGCCCAGCGGGCCCCGGTCGTTGACGCGGACGCGGAGATGCTGCGGCGCGCTGAGCGTCAGAAGGAGCGTATCGCCCTCGACCTCGCGGCGGACCTTCGCCCACCGCGGGCGGACCTCGACGGCCGCGACCGGCTTGCCCGTGGAGATCTTCACGGTCACCTCGCCGGAGAACCCGAACCGCGCCATCCGCCGGCCTTTCCAGAAGCGCACCACCGGCACGTCCTTGCCCCCGGCGGTGACGGTGTAGGTCGCATCCGGCTTGCCGAGGTCGGTCGCGTAGGGCGTCACTTCCCCGGGGCAGAGCCCGGCGGTCAGCAGCACCCCGGCCAAGGCGATCAGCGGCATTCGAACAAGCGGCGTCGTATGCATGGCGAAGCTCCTTTCCGTATCATCTGAAACACCGAAGGCGGACTATCCTACCGGTTCGAAACGGCCCGGCCGAACACCCGCTCAGATGAGCCCGTCGTGGCGCGGATGGGTCGGCGGCTCGAGCTGGAGCGTGACGTGCTCGAGCCCGAACTTCTCCCGCAGCCGTTCGTGGGCCAGCAGCAGGCACTCCTGCCAGTGGACGGTGTCTGAGCAGTCCTCCTTCAACCGCACGTGGGCGGTGAGCACGTTGAGCCCGCTGACGACGCTCCAGATGTGCAGGTCGTCGATGCGCTCGAAATGCCCGATGCTCTCCATCTCGGCCTTGACCTCGTCGTAGTCGATTCCGCGCGGCGTGGCGTTGATGAGGATCGAGAGCGTCTCCTTGAGCAGCCCGAGACTGCTGTAGAGGATCAGCGCGCCGATGACCAGGCTGGCGATCAGGTCGATCGGCGTCCAGCCGGTCAGCCAGATCACCAGGCCCGCGATGATCGCGCCGACCGAGCCCAGCGCGTCGGCGGCGAGGTGCAGGAACGCCCCGCGGATGTTGACGCTCTCGCCCCGGCTCGGCAGCAGGACCAGGGCGCTGATGAAGTTCGCCGCCAAACCAAGCGCCGCGATCAGCAGCATCAGCGGCGCGTTGATGTCCACCTCCTGCCCGAAGCGCTCCCACGCCTCCCAGAAGACCAGCCCGACGATCAGCACCAGGGTTACGCCATTGAGGAACGCCCCGATCACCTCCGCCCTCAGCAGCCCGAAGGGCGTCTTGGCCGTCGGAGCGCGGGAAGCGAGATGCGCCGCGATGATCGCCAGCCCCAGCGCCGCGACGTCCGTGAGCATGTGCCCGGCATCCGAGAGCAGCGCCAGCGAGCCGGTGATCAGCCCGCCGACGAACTCGACGATCAGGAACGCCAGGTTGATCAGCATCGCAATCCACAGTCGCCGCCGCGCCTTGGCCCCCCCGGCCGCAAGGGACTGCACGTCGTGACCGTGCTCGTGTGCGTGATGATGTCCGTGATGGTGCTCGTGCGCCACGTCGGATGTTCCTTTCACGGGAGCTGGTCGGCTGAGGGGAGCGAAGTGAACGCCCGGACCTCTCGGCGGAAACCGAAGGACCTCGCCATTCGTGCTTGATTCGCTGTCCGGATTTCGAACTGCGGACTCCTGCGACGCCGTCGTTCGGCAGGGACCGCCGGGCGTCGGTCGCGCCCTCTTTCACCCATCATAGCGAGCGGACGCCGACGGGCTTTCTCAGCCGGCCGGGGAAGGCGGGAGGTCTTCGCGCCCCCAGTCGGACGGTTCGGCGCCCATCTCGAACTCCAACCTCGCCCCGCCGGTCAACTCGCGGTGGCGAACCCACGCCCGCTCCAGGGGCGCGCCATTGAGGCGGGCGGACTGCACGTAGATGTTCTCCCGCGAGGCGGTTGGCGCGTCGATGACCAGGTCCCTCTCTTCGGCGTGCACGGTGCAGCGGCGCACGGCCGGGCCGTGGAGAAGGTAGGTCCCCACGGCCGCCGGGGCCTCAGAGACCTCCAGGGCAAAATACGCCACATGCTCCCCGCCGCCCCAACCGTTGTGCAGGCGGGCCCAGCCCTCGACCACGCCGTCGTCGCACAGGCGGACCTCCCCTTCCTCGGCGCTGGTGTCCTGGCGGTGGGTCACGTCGCGGGCGACGCTGTGGACGATGTCCATCAGCAGATGCGCAGCTCGTATCCGCCCGTGCGGGCGAAACTCGTATCCGGGCCCGGCTGAACCGAACCGTGCGGCGGCGCGGGCCCCACGCAGATCGACCCGAAGCCCCATTCCCGCCGGCTTCCACACTCGGTCCAGCCCGGCCCGCGCGTCCCGATCGTCGGGGCCACCTACTTCAACCGCTGCTCGGGGCTGCCCGGCGGGGCCGCTTCTGCGCTCATGGCGTATTCCTTCGGCTTGATCTACCGTCCGACCTCGATCAGCATCGCCTCCAGGGGCTGGAGGTTGATTTCCGGGTCGATCGCGCGGCCGGTGAGGCGGTCGGTTCCGCCGGCGGGGAGGGTGACGCTCTGGGGGCGCTCGGTGTAGTTGAGCACGGCATAGCCGGCCGGGGCGTCCCACGTCCCGCCGCGGGGGACCACCAGCACGTCCGGGGAGCCGCCGGCGACGGGTTCGACCCCGGCGGCGTCGAGCAGCCGACCCAGCGTCCGCAGCAGGCAGTCGCGGTCGAGAAGGCATCCCAGCGTGATGACGCTTCCGTCGCCCACGCGGTTGTGCAGCACGGCCGCGGCGCCGTCGCCGTAGCCGCCGGAGTAGCTGGCGATCGTCTCGGCGGCGTCCGCCTCGAAGCCCTCGCACCAGGCCCGCGTGCGGGAGGCGGAGGCGTCGTCGAAGTCCACGGAGATGCGGTCCTCGACCCAGATCGCCGGGAACCGCACGGCGCTGCGCCCGCCCATGAGTTCCTCCAGCCCGCCGAACTCGCGATCGGTCCAGGTGGTGAACTCCTCGGTGCGCGTGCCGGTGACGGGTCCGAGCAGCAGGCGCCCGCCCGCTTCGACCCACGGCACGAGCCGCCGCTTCAGTTCCTCCGGGACGATCGGCATCAGCGGCATCAGCAGGACCTTGTAGCGGGACAGGTCGGCGCTGGGGTCGATGATGTCCCGCCAGATATGCTGTTCGGCGAGCGGGAGGTGGAACGCGTCGCGGAAGTTGTCGCGATAGACCATGTCGTTATCGAGCGGGTCGATCGACCAGCACCACGCGGCGAGGTTGGACTCCATCAGCGCCACCGGCGCCTGGGCGGGCGGGTTGGCGAGCAGCCAGTCGGACTGCTCGGCCCATTCGGCGGCGATCTTCGTCCACGCCTCCTTGCCCGGACGCCACTTGCCGGTCGCGGTGACGTGCGTGCCGTGGTTCATCTCCTGACCGGCCCAGTGCTGACGCCACTGCCAGTAGCAGATCAGATCGCCCCCGAGCATCGCGGACATCCAGGTCACCGCCCGCACGCCGTCGCCGGAGTGGTGGATGTTCCACATCCGCCCTCCGCCGGACCAGTTCGGGGCGGTCTCGAGGAACCAATAGGGCTTGTCCTTCTCGGCCCGCATGCGGTCGAAGCTGCGGAGGTTCCACTTGTAGTGGTCCAGGTCCTTGTAGAGCGAGTGGCCGACACGGTCGAGCAACTTGTTGTGCCGGTACCAGTGCATGCCCGGCGAGTCGGTCATGTTCGAGGTGATCGGCCTGTCGGTGTGCTTGCGGATGATCTCGCACTGCGCGGCGATGAATTCCGTCCACCCGTCGTTCTGGAACCGGGCGATCGCCATGATCAGCGAGGGATGGTGACGCTCGGGCACCTCGGTGGTCCCGACGCGGGCGGTCACCAGCGGGACCTGGTCGAAGCTGTCGTACCACTGCGACCAGAAGTTCAGGCCCCACGTCTCGTTGAGGTTGTCGATCGAGCCGTAGCGGTCCGCCAGCCATTCGTGGAAGCGGCGAAGCGTTTCGTCGCCGTAATCGTAGCCGCTCATTTCGTTGTCGATCTGCCAGCCCATCACCGCCGGGTGATCGGCGAAGGCCCGGCACATCTGCTCGACGATCTTCGCCGACAGATCCCGGTACTTGGCGCTGTGATGGTTGTAATGCTTGCGCTTGCCGTGGGTCTGGCGGACGCCGCCGGGCTTGGTGCCGAGCACCTCCGGGTACTTCGTGGTCACCCACGCCGGCGGAGCGGCCGTGGGGGTGCCCACGATCACGTTGATGCCCGCCTGGTGGCACAGGTCGAGGACGACCTTGGCCCATTCGAATTCGTATTCGCCCTCGCGCGGCTCGAAGCGGCGCCACGCGAATTCGAAGACCCGCACGAGGTTGAAGCCCAGCGCCTTCATGCGGTCCACGTCCGCGGCCCATTCCTCGACCGGCCACATCTCCGGGTACCACGACGCGCCGATGTGCATTCTGTCGTTGGACATTGCTGCTCCTCCAGGGGTTCGCGAAGCCACAGAGCATAGGACGCCGACGATGGGAAGACAAGCGAGGCGACCTCGCCGCCGGCGCAAGAGTGCGGATCCGTCTCGCAGACTACCTCGCCATGTCGCGACATCCCCGCTTCACTGCCTCGCTGGTCGCCATTCCGCCGATCGCCCCGCCGATCCTTGACCCCCGCCCCGCGCGCCGTGAAGATACGCCCGAAGGAGCTTCCATGACCCTGGCCGAATTCCAACAGTTCATTCGGGACCGGTACTACGACACCGACGCGGCGCGCGGGACGCCGGGGACGTTCATGTGGTTCGTCGAGGAGGTCGGCGAGCTGGCGACCGCCCTGGCGGGGGAGGACCAGGCGAACAAGGAAGAGGAATTCGCCGACGTGCTCGCCTGGTTGTGCACGCTGGCGAACATCAACGACGTCGACCTCGTCCGGGCGATCGAGAAATACACCAAGGGCGACATCCAGGGCCACAAGTAACCCCGGGAGACTCCATGCACCCCCTGCTGCTCGATGCCGCCTACTTCGCCGGACTGCTTGTCAGCTCGCCGATGTGGCTCTACCGGATGATCCGACACGGGCGCTACCGCGAGGACGTCGCCCAGCGCCTCGGGCTGGTTCCCCGCCGCTACGGACGCCAGCCGACGATCTGGGTCCACGGGGTGAGCCTCGGCGAGATCAACGCCGCCCGGTCGCTCGTCGAGGAACTGAGCAGCCAGCTCCCGGACTACCGCATCGTCCTGTCCACCACCACCGA
>CAYTQL010000020.1:16345-17092 GCA_964439555.1 uncultured Planctomycetaceae bacterium
ACCTGGTCTTCCGCTGGCCGCTGGATTTCTCCTTCGCCGTCCGCGCCGCCATGGACCGTATCCGACCCTCGCTGGTGATCATGCTCGAGGGCGAGGTCTGGCCGAACTTCCTCGCCGAGTGCAACCGCCGCGGCGTCCCCGCCGTCGTGGTCAACGCCCGCATGAGCCCCGACCGCGGCTACCCGCGATACAAGAAACTCGGGCGACTCGGCGCCGAGCTGTTCAACCGCCTGACCGCCCTCGGCGTGCAGGACGCCGTCTACGCCGAGCAGTTCCGCTCGCTGGGCGTGGACCCGGAGAAGGTCCACGTTACCGGGATGCTGAAGTTCGACACCGTCGAGGTCGCCGAGACGCTTCCCGGGCAGAACGAGCTCGCCGCGGCGATGGGCGTCGCCCCGGAGCATGAGCTGATCGTCGCCGGCGGGACCGGGCCCGGCGAGGAGGCGATGCTGCTGGACATCTGGCCGGAGGTGCGCGACGCCCGACCGACCGCCCGGCTGGCGATCGTCCCCCGTAAACCCGAGCGGTTCGGGGAGGTCGCCGGGCTGATCGAGACCCGCGGGTTCATTCTTCGCCGCCGGTCGACCCATACCGAAGGGGCCGCCGAGCCCGCGGACGCGAACACCGTCCTCCTCGGCGACACCATGGGCGAGCTGCGGACCTTCTACGCGCTGGCGGCGGCGGTGTTCGTCGGGCGCTCGCTGGTGCCCATGGGCGGCTCGGACATGATCGAGGCGGCCGCGCTGG
>CAYTQL010000021.1:0-8362 GCA_964439555.1 uncultured Planctomycetaceae bacterium
CTTCGCGGACCCGGGGCTCATGGAGGACGACGAGCTCTCGGAGGTCGCCGTCGACCTCGGCGAGCTGCTCGGGCGGAACCCGCTGCTGATCCAGGAGCAGTTCTACGTCCGCCGCGAGGGGCGGTTCGTGTGGGTCGCACGGGAGATCAGCCCGGACCAGCTCGAGGGGGTCCGCGACCTCCAGCGCGCGTGGCGCAGGGAGCAGGCCCGCCTGCCGTACAAGGAACGCCGGGCCGCGCCGTTCGGCATCAAGTGGGAATGGCGACGGACCTACCCCAACCATTCTCTCGCCTCGACTGTCCTGGGCTTCCGCTACAAGGGGCGGGACGAGCAGGGCCGACGCCTCGCCCCCGGGGCGGGACTCGAACGCACCGCCCAGCCGGTCCTCGCGGCCGAGGACGGACAACACGTGATGATCTCCGACGCCTGCCGCCGCGGCATCTGGCCGGTGTGGGAAGCCTCCCGCCTGCCCGAAGACGGCGGGCACGTCTTTCTCTGCCTCGACGCGGTCGTGCAGGGCTACCTTGAAGACGCCCTCGCCGAGACGCTCGAGCAGTACGCGGAGCCCGGCGTCACCTGGGCCACCGGCGTCGTCGTCCGCCCGCAGACCGGCGAAGTCCTCGCGATGGCCTCGCTTCCGGACTACGACCCGCAGCGCCCGGGCGAGATCAACGAGCCCTCGCGCCTCGTCAACCGCGCCGTCTCGAGCCCCTTCGAGCCCGGCAGCGTGCTCAAGCCGATCTACGCCGCCGCCGCCGTCGAGGCCGGGGTGGCCGACTGGCAAACGCGCATCTTCTGCGAGAACGGGACCTACTACGCCCGGCGGGGCGGGCGGATCACCGATCACGGGCACCGCTACGGGCACCTGACGCTGCTGGACGTGGTGGTGCATTCGAGCAACATCGGGATGGCGAAGATCGGCGAGATGCTCGGCAACCGCCGCCTGCATGAAATCGCCCGCACCTTCGGGTTCGGGCAGCCGTCGGGGATTCCGCTGCCCGGGGAGTCCCGGGGCATTCTCCGCCCGCTGGAGCGGTGGGACGGGTACAGCATGCGGCGCGTGGCGTTCGGGCAGGAGATCTCGGTTACCTCGCTGCAACTGACGATGGCGTTTGCGGCGCTGGCCAACGGGGGCGAACTGCTCCGCCCGCGCCTGGTGGACTGCGTCACCGACGCGGCGGGCAACGTCATCCGGCGCTCGGAGCGGACGGTGGTCGCCCGGGTCGTCCGCCGCCCGGTGGCCGTCGAGGCCGTCTACGCCATGCAGCAGGTGGTGGAACGCGGAACGGGCAAGAAGGCCCGGGTCGACCGCTGGACCACCTTCGGGAAGACCGGGACCGCCCAGGTGGCCGGGGAACTGGACGACGGAACGCACGGGTACATTCCCGGGGCGTACGTGGGCAGCTTCGTCGGCGGGGCGCCGGTGGACCGCCCGGAAGTGGTGGTGCTCATCAGCCTCTACCGCCCGGATCGCTCCAAGAGCTACTACGGCGGGACGGTCGCCGCCCCGTACGTCCGCAATGTGCTTCGCAAGACGCTCTGGTACCTCGACGTCCCGCCGGACAAGGACCCCCGCATGGTCTACGAGCGCACCGGCGTAGCCGTCCGGTAGCCGCCGCGACGCCGACGGCGAGCGCGGTCGCTCGCGTCGGTGCAGAAAAATCCCAGCGTTGGCCCGGGGTCAGCCGCCCGCACTCGGGGTGCGGGCGGCGCCCGGGCGGCGATCTCTCTCCGCCGCGCTTTCGACGTCCCGCGGCGGTTTCGTAAGATAGACGGATGCGTTTCACCGAGCTACTCGAACAGGCCGGCGTACGGGCCGCCAGGCAGGTCGGCGACGCTGCGCTCCGCGGCGTCTGCGACGACTCCCGCCGCTGCGTCCGCGGGTCCTGTTTCCTGGCGGTGCGGGGCGTCGAGGCGGACGGGCACGAGTTCATTCCCGGGGCCGTCGAGGCCGGGGCGGCTGCGGTGATCTGTTCCGATCCGCGGCGGGCGCCGGCGGGAACGCCCTTCGCCGTCGTCGAGAACGCCCGCGCCGCGGCCGGGCGGGTCGCGCAGGCCTTCCACGGACACCCCGGGCGGATGCTCCAGGCGATCGCGGTGACCGGGACGAACGGAAAGACCACCGTTGCCCACCTGGTCCGCGGCATTCTCGAAGGGGCGGGGCGCCCCACGGGGCTGCTGGGCACCATCGGGTACGAGACGGGGCGGCGGCGGCTCGACGCGCCGAATACCACGCCGGGGCCCGTCGCCCTGGCCGAGCTGATGCGCGAGATGCTCGACGCCGGGCGGACCCACGTGGTGATGGAGGTCTCCTCGCACGCCCTCGACCAGGACCGCACCGCGGGAATCGACTTCGCGGCGGGCGTCTTCACCAACCTCACCGGCGATCACCTGGATTACCACGGGACGATGGAGGACTACCTCGCCGCCAAGCGGAAGCTCTTCGAGCAGCTCCCGCCCGGCGCGGCCGCGGTGGTCAACGCCGAGGACCCGGCGGGGGAGGCGATGGCCGCCGTTGTCGCCGACGGGGTCCGCGTACTCCGCTACGCCGTCGACGCGCCGGCGGCGTTGGAAGCCCGCCTGGAGCGGATGGACGCGGGCGGGACGGCGTTCGTCGCGTCGCTCGCGGGCGAAGAGGTCCGCGTTGAGACGCCGCTGATCGGGCGGCACAACGTCTCCAACGCCCTGGCCGCCCTGGGCGCCGCCGCGGCCGTGGGCGTCCCGCTCGCCCGGGCGGGCGAAGGACTCGCCACGGCGCTGCCCGTGGCGGGCCGACTGCAACGCGTCCGCGGGACGCAGGACTTCGAGGTCTTCGTGGACTATGCCCATACCGACGACGCCCTGGACAACGTCCTGACCGCTCTGCGCCCGATCACGCGAGGCCGGCTGATCGTGGTCTTCGGCTGCGGGGGCGACCGCGACCGGACGAAGCGTCCGCGGATGGCGCAGGTTGCCGAAGCCCGGGCCGACCGCCTGTTCATCACGTCCGATAATCCCCGCAGCGAGGACCCGCAGGCGATTATCGATCAGGTTCTCGTCGGGCTCGACGCCTCCGGACGGTCCCGGGCGCACGTGGAGTGCGACCGCCGCGCCGCCATCGCGGCCGCGCTGGACGCTGCGGAGCCCGGGGATGTGGTCCTCATCGCGGGCAAGGGGCACGAGACCTACCAGATCATCGGAACGCGGCGCCTGGAGTTCGACGACGCCGCCATCGCGGCCGGGCTGCTCAGCGGGCAGGGGGTGGGCTCGTGACGTCGCTGACCAGCGCCGAACTTCGCCAGGCGGTTCGCGGGGGCTGGGTGAGCCCGCACAGCGAGCTGGGCATCCGCGGCGTGAGCATCGACTCCCGCACGGCCGGGGCGGGCGAGGTCTTCTTCGCGATCCGCGGCGAGCGCTTCGACGGGCACCAGTTCGTTCCCGCCGCCGCTGAAGCCGGGTGCCTCGCCGCGGTGATCGAGGCCGACTGCGTGGAGGAGACGCTCGCACGGCTCCCGGAGCCCGGGCGGGCGCTTCCCGCGGGCATCCTGGCGGTGGACGACACGACGCTCGCCCTCGGCCGGCTGGCGGGGTGGCGCCGGCAGCGGCTCGGCGGGGAGGTGGTCGGCGTCACCGGGTCCAACGGGAAGACGACCGTCAAGCGGATGATCGACCACGTGCTGGGCAAAAGCCGCCGCGGGACGTGCAGCCCGAAGAGCTTCAACAACGCCATCGGCGTTCCGTTGACGATCCTCTCGGCGGAGCTGGGGGACGATTACGTCGTCTGCGAGATCGGCACGAACGCCCCGGGGGAGGTCGAGTCCCTCACGCGGATCGCCCGCCCGAAGGTCGGGGTGATCACCTCGATCGGACCCAGCCACCTCGCCGGGCTCGGCGGCATCGAGGGGGTGGCGCGGGAGAAGGCCTCCATCCTGGAGCACGTCCAGCCGGCCGGGTTGGGCGTGGTCCCGGCGGGCTGCGACCTGCTCGAGGCCGTGCTGCGGAACTACCGCCGCGTGCGGCTGGTTCGCTTCGGCGAAGATTCCGCTGCCGATCTGCGATTGACCGACTATGCCGCCCGGGCGGGCGGCTCGGAGTTCCACGTCAACGGGCACACCCGCGTCCGCCTGCCGCTGCCCGGGCGTCACAACGCCGCCAACGCCCTGGCCGCCCTGGCCGTGGCGCAGCGGCTGGGCGTTCCGCTCGAACGCGCCGCCGACGCCCTGGCCGACTTCCCCGGCGTGAAAATGCGCCTGGAGCGGATCGAGCGCGGCGGGGCGACGATCCTCAACGACGCCTACAACGCCAACCCCGCGAGCCTCGCCGCGGCGGTGGAGGTCCTCGTCGAGACGCCCGCGGACCGTCGCATCCTCGTGGCCGGGGACATGCTCGAACTCGGGGACGAGGCGACCGACCTGCACCGCACCGCCGGCCGGGGCGCGGCCGAGCGCGGGGTGGACGTGGTCGTCGGCGTCGGGAAACTGGGACGGTCGATCGCGCGCGGCGCGTCCGAAGCCGGCGCGGACGCGCGCGAGGCCGAGGACGCCGCCGCGGCCGGGACGCTGCTCGCCGGACTGCTGAGCCCCGGGGACGTGGTGCTCATCAAGGGCTCTCGCGGCGCGCGGATGGAGCGGGTCGTCGAGGCGTTGGACGCCCGGGACGCGCCCGCCGAAGCGGAGGGCCCGCCGGCGTGATCTACTGGCTCTTCCAGGACTACTTCTTCAAGGCGAACCTGCTGCTTCGCATGAGCGGCGCGGCGGTGCTGAGCTTTCTGATCGTGATGATCGCCGGTCCCCGGATGATCCGCTTCCTGGTCCACCAGAAGCTCGGGGACAACCCGGAGTTCAACCGCGCGGACCTCAACGAACTGACCCGCCACAAGGGCGCCGTCCCGACGATGGGCGGCATCCTGATCGTGCTGGCGATCTTCGCGGCCGTGGTGCTCTGGGCGAACCTGGGCAACTTCTACATCCGGATGGGGCTCTTTGCGCTGGTCTGGTTGGGCGTGCTGGGCGCGTGGGACGACTGGCTGAAGCTCCGCTACGCCGCCAAGCGCGGGCAGCGCGACGGGCTCAAGAGCTGGGAGAAGCTGCTCTTCCAGATCGCCCTGGCCGTGATGCTCAGCGTCTTCATGTCCAGCTACGGCAAGAACCTGGCGACCACGAAGCAATTCTACCTGCCCTTCTGGTCCGAGGCGATCGGGATCACCCTGGGCGTTCACATCCTGATCACCGTGGCGACGATGGTCGGGGCGTCGAACGCGGTGAACCTCACCGATGGCATGGACGGGCTGGCCAGCGGGTGCATGCTGGTGGTGATCGCGTTTTTTCTGCTGATTTCCTGGTCGGTCGGCGTGGAGACCTGGGCGAAGGTCCTCTCGCTCCCGGTGGTCCACGGGGCGGCCGAGATGACGGTGCTCTGCTCGGCGATCCTCGGCGCGTGCCTGGGCTTTCTGTGGTACAACGCCGCCCCGGCCGCGGTGTTCATGGGCGATACCGGCTCGCTTCCGTTGGGGGGCGTGCTGGGCTACATCGCGGTCGTGACGCGGCAGGAGGTGCTGTTGCTGATCGCCGGGGGCGTCTTCGTGCTCGAGGCGATCAGCGTGATTCTCCAGGTGGGCTGGTTCAAGTGGACCAAGCGGCGCAACGGCGGACAGGGCAGGCGGCTCTTCGCCTGCGCCCCGATCCACTGGCATTTCCACCTCAAGGGCTGGGCGGAGACGAAGGTGGTCATCCGTTTCTGGGTGCTGAGCCTCCTGTTCGCCGCCCTGGCGCTGGCGTCGCTGAAACTGAAATGAACCCCGTGCCCGCAAAGGGCGCGGGGCTTGGCCGGACGCCGCACGGAACCGAAGAGCGGCTGCGGCGTGAACTGCATGTTTGTCGATGGTAATCTTGCCGTACAGGCGCCGGCGTGGCGCTTTGCCGCCTCAAGGAGACACGGATGTCTCACGAAATCGAACGACTCCCTCTCGCGCGGAACGCCTCCGGGCGGGCGCTGGTGCTGACGACGCTGGCGCTGCTGGCCCTCGGCGTGGTGATGGTCCACAGCGCGGTCGCCTCGGTGACCATGGAGGGCAACTACCTCTCGCGCGTGGACGTCAAGCACAGCATCTTCGCGGTCCTCGCGGCCGGGCTGGTGATTCTCGGCTGGCGCATGCCGTACCGCTGGTTTCTCGCGCGACGGCGGGTGCTGCTCAGCGCCTCGGCAATCCTGCTGGCGATCTCGCTGCTGTTGGCGGTGGCGGTGCTGTTCTGGGGGCATGCGGTGGGGGGCAAGCGCCGATGGCTGCGAATCTACCTGGGCTTCTACACGTTGAGCATCCAGCCGAGCGAGTTGGTCAAGCTCTGGCTGACCGTCTTCCTGGTCGCCTGGCTTGGCAGCGGGACGACCGACCGCCGCAGCTTTACGCGCACGTTCCTTCCCGCCGCGGCGCTGCTGGGCGGGAGCTGCCTGCTGGTGGCGATGCAGGACTTCGGCACCGCGGCGATCATCGCCATGGTGGCGGGTGTGACCATGCTGCTGGCGGGAATTCCCTGGTACTACATGATCACGCTGCTGGCCCCCGCGGCCGGGGGGTTCTACGCCCTGGTCGTCTGCGACGAATCCCGTTGGGGGCGCATTCTCGCGGTGACGGACCCGTGGACCTCCACGAGCCCGTCGGCGTACCAGCCGCGGCAGTCGCTCGTGGCGATCCTCACCGGCGGATGGTTCGGCAAGGGCATCGGCAACGGGGTGCAGAAGCTCGGGTATCTGCCCGAGGACAGCACCGACTTCATCTTCAGCGTTTTCTGCGAGGAGTGGGGCTTCGCCGGGGCGGTCCTGCTGATGGGGCTGGTGATGCTGTGGATCTACCTCGCCCGCAAGGCGGCCGTGCGTGCGCCGAACCGCGCCGGGGCCTTGCTTGCCGGGGCGTTGGGGTTCATGATCGCCCTCCAGGCGGTGCTGCACATCGCCGTGGACATCGTGGCGATGCCCCCGACCGGGATGAGCCTGCCGTTCATTTCCGCCGGCGGGACGGCGCTGATGACCTACGCCTTCGCCGCGGCGCTGATCGTGTCGGTCTCGTCGTATCGACGTCCGGAAACGGTCGAGGCGACGCCGAGGCCCGACGAACCCGCTCCCCAGACAGAGGAACCTCCGTGTGTGCTGATCAACTGATTCCGAGCTACCTGAGCGGCTACGAGGAGCTCTACGCCCAAGACCCCCGCGCCGCCGCGTTCCAGTGGTTCCGCGATGTGAAGTACGGGCTGTTCCTGCATTACGGGCTCTACTCGCTGCTCGGGCGGCATGAGTGGGTGCAGCACCGGGAGACGATCCACGTCGACGAGTACGCCAGGATGATGGACCGATTTTCCGGAGTAGTCGATGATTCCCTATCGCAAGATTACGGGCCTGATCGCCGCGGGCAAGGCGATTCTCGGTCTGCTGGGCTTGCCGCTCGGTCCGTGTCGACCGCCGGTCCGCACGCTCAGCGACGAGCAGACTGAAGCCCTCCGCCGGGCGCTCGACGCCGTGGGTTTTTTCGACCACGCCATGCGATACGACTGAGCGGTTCGCTGCCGGCACGCCCCGGCCGTGCGAACCGGCCGACCGGTTCACGAGTCAACCAGCCCACGGATGAACGAGTCAACGAGCCAACGAATGAATCGTCCGATCTACCTCTTCGCCGGCGGGGGGACCGGGGGGCATCTTTACCCGGCGTTGGCGGTCGTCGACGATCTGCGGACCCGCCGCCCGGAGGCGATGCCCGTCTTCGCCTGCTCGTACCGCGAGGTGGACCGCACCGTGCTGGATGCGACCGGTTTCGCCGTGATCCCCCAGCCGATCCGTCCGCTCCCGCGGCGACTGCGGCAGATTCCCGGCTTCCTCCGCTCGGTCGCGGCGAGCTGGCGACAGTCGCGGGACCTGATCGTCCGCCTGCGCCCGCGGGCGGTGCTGGGGCTGGGCGGCTTTGCGGCGGGCCCGCTGGTTCGTGAGGCGGCGCGCCGCGGCGTCCCGACCGGTCTGCTGAATCCCGACGCCGTGCCCGGCGCAGCCAATCGCCTGCTTGCCCGGCATGCGGACGCCGTTTTTACGCAGTTCGACGCGACGAGCGAACACTTCCCCCCGAAGCACCGCGCGCGGGTGCGCCGCGTGGGCTGTCCGGTTCGCCCGGGGTTGCCCGGCGGTTCGCGGGCCGAGGCGGCGGGGGAGTTCGGCCTGCGGGACGATCGGCGGACCTTGCTGGTCTTCGGCGGCTCGCTGGCGGCCCGGAGCATCGACGGGATGCTCGCGGCCGTCGCGGACGATCTCGGCGCCCTTCGGGACGCCTGGCAGGTCCTGCTCATCTCCGCTCTGCCCAGCGGCGAGCAGGCCGCGGACGCCCTTACCCGCGCGGGGCTGCACG
>CAYTQL010000021.1:8372-16856 GCA_964439555.1 uncultured Planctomycetaceae bacterium
GTCCGCGACCGCCACGCCCGCCGTTCTCCTGCCCTACCCGCATCACCGGGACCAGCACCAGAAGCACAACGCCGCCGCGGTGGTCGATCGCCAGGCCGGCGTACTGGTCGAAGACCGCATCGACCCGGATGCCAACGCCGCCGCTTTCCGCGAGCGGGTCATCCCCCTTCTGCGGACCCCGGAGAGCCTGCAAGCCATGCAGACCGCCGCCGACTCCGCTCGCCCGACCCGCGCCGCTGCCGCCGTGGCCGCGTGGCTCGTGGAGAACCCCTCCTGACGCCGCGCCCGCACCGCCTTGCGTCGGCTCTTGCTCCGCGGACCGAAGTCCGTACACTTTCGGACCTATGAGTGGGCGGTTCTACAGGTGGCAGCATCGGCGGGCGCCGTATCTGTTCGTGGCGCCGTTCGTGGTCACGTTCCTGATCTTCGGGGCCTACCCGCTCGTCAAGAGCTTCATTCTCGCCTTCAAAACCACCGCGGGCCCCGAGGCACAGGTGTGGGTCGGGCTGGCGAACTTCCGCTTCCTGTTCACCGACCCGGACTTCTGGAAGGCCGTGCGGAATACGGTGATTTACGCGGCCGCGTCGGTCTGCCTCCAACTGCCGCTCTCGCTCGGGCTGGCGCTGCTGCTGAACCGCAAGCTCGTCCGCGGGCGGAACTTCTTCCGCCTGGCGTTCTTCTCCCCGCGGCTGGTGGGGATGGTCTTCGTGGCGATCCTCTTCCAAGTGCTGTTCATGGCCAACGAGGGGCTGATCAACAAGGCCCTCCAGGCCGGGGCGGACCTCCTGGGCATCGAGAGCAACGTCCTGGAGACCAAGTGGCTGGGCAACCCGGAGTTGGTTCTCCCGGCGGTGGTGGTCACCAGCCTGTGGTTGTACGTGGGCTTCAACATGATCTACTTCCTCGCGGCGCTTCAGAACGTCGACGAGGACCTCTACGACGCCGCGAAGGTGGACGGGGCGGGGCGACTGGCGCAGTTCTGGCACGTGACGCTGCCGAGCATCAAGCCGGTGGCGGTCTTCGTGGTCGTCCTGAGCACGATCGGGTCCTTTCAGCTTTTCGAGTTGCCCTACCTGCTGCTGAACAACTCCCCGGGCCCGGACAACGCCGGGCTGACGATCGTGATGTACCTTTATCTCAACGGCTTCGTCACCGGCGACCTCGGGTACGCTTCGGCCATCGGGTGGACGTTGGTGGTCGGCGTGATGGTTCTCGCCCTGGTCCAGATGAAGCTCTCGGGCACCTGGAAGACCGAGAAGCCCGTCGTGGCGGGGAAGGTGGGAAGGGGAGTCCCGAAGTGAAGAACCTCCCCGGAAAAGCTCGGCAACCAAGAGACAGGATGCAGCGGGTTCGTGCCCGGACGACGCGTCTTCCGGCGTCGGAGGCCCTGTGTAGCTCGTCGCTTGCTTCCTGTCTGCTCCTTGCGACGGGAGGGATCGCATGAAACGCCCTCTCCTCAAGGTCCTGCTCTACACGGCATTGATCCTGATCACCGCGGCCATGCTTACCCCGCTGGTGTGGCTGCTGGCGGCGACGCTCAAACCGCTGGACCAGACGCTCAGCTACACCTTCTTCGGGCCCGAGCTGAGCGTGGAGAGCTACGACCAGCTCAACGAGGAGATGCCCTTCCTCCGCTTCATGATGAACAGCTTCTTCGTGGCCGGGTGCACGGTGATGATTCAGTTGTTCTTCTCCTCGCTGGGCGGGTTCGCCCTGGCGAAGTACGAGTTCCGCGGGAAGAAGCCGCTGATGATCGTCATGCTCGCGACGATGATGATCCCCGCGCAGGTGATGCTCGCCCCGCTGTACGAGCTGATCTTCACCGTCGGGCTGATGGACAGCTTCCCCGGGCTGATCGTCCCCGCGGTGGTCAGCGTCTTCGGGATGTTCCTCTTCCGCCAGAGCATGATGCAGATCCCCGACGAGATGCTCCAGGCCGGGCGGATCGACGGGTGCAGCGAGTTCGGGCTCTACTGGAACCTCGCGGTCCCGGTCTCCCGCCCGATGATCGGGGCCTTCTGCCTCGTGAGCTTCATGGGGGCGTGGAACAGCTTCCTCTGGCCGCAGATCATCCTTCACAGCCGTCACCGCTTCACCCTCCCGATCGGGCTCTCCCAGATGGTCGGAACCTACGAGCAGAAGGTCGGGGTCCTCATGGCCGGAACGCTGCTGAGCATCCTCCCGGTGGCGGTCCTGTTCTTCGTGCTCCAGAAGGAGTTCATCCGCGGGCTCACGGCCGGGGCGGTCAAGGGATGAGCGCGGTCGAGCGGCTGCAAAGCTCGAAACCCGGAAGCCGATTCCCGCCTGCCCACGTCCGGAGCATGCTGCGGCTTCGAGCTTCATGCATCGAACTTCACGTATTCGCCACCTCGCGGAACTGGATGCCGAAGAAGCGGGCGTAGGGCCCGTCGGCGGCGATCAGGTCTTCGTGCTTGCCCCGCTCCACGACCGTCCCGTGGTCGATGAAGAGAATCTGGTCGGCCGCGAAAATCGTGCTCAGGCGGTGGGCGATCGCGAAGGTGGTCCGCCCGGCGCGGAGGCGGTCGATCGCCTTCTGGATCAGCAGTTCGGTCTCGGCGTCGACGGAACTGGTCGCCTCGTCCAGCAGGAGGATCTGCGGGTCCTTCAGCAGGGCCCGGGCGATGGAAATCCGCTGTCGCTGCCCCTCGGAGAGCTTCACGCCGCGCTTGCCGATCTCCGTGTCGTAGCCCTCGGGGAGCTGCTCGATGAACTCCACGGCGTTGGCCAGTCCGGCCGCCTGCTCGATCTCGTCGCGCGTGGCGTCCGGGCGGGCGTAGGCGATGTTCATCGCCACCGAGCCGGAGAAGAGGTAATCGTCCTGCATCACCGCGCCGATGTGCGCCCGCAGGGAGCGGAGGGTGTAGTCCCGCACGTCCTTCCCGTCGATGAGCACGCGCCCGGTCTGGGGCTCGTAGAAACGCGGGATCAGCCGCGAAATCGTCGTCTTGCCCGCCCCGCTGGGGCCCACGAGGGCGACCATCTGCCCCGGGCGGGCGACGAAGGAGACCCCCTGGAGCACGGGCGTCTGCTCGTAGCGGAAGTGCACCTCCTCGAACACCACCTCGCCGACCGGGTTGCGCATCTCGACGGCGTCCTCGCGATCGCGGATGTCCGGGCGGATGTTCATGAAGTCGCTGAACCGCTCCAGGCTGGCGAAGAACCGCCCGCCCTGCTCGGCGAGTTGCACTATCCGCATGATCGGGTGGGTGAAGTAGTTCAGATACAGCACGAAGGCGGTCAGCCCGCCGACGCCAAGGCTCCCCTGGATCACCAGGTATCCGCCGTACATCGCCACGGCCGCCAGGCCGAGGCTCTTGAGCAGCAGCGCGCCGGGGAACAGGCGGCACATGTAGCGGATTACCGCCATCCGCGAGCGGTAGTGGTGGGCGTTCTCGTCCTCCACCATCCGATGCGTGCGCTCCTCGGCCACGAAGGACTTGATGATGTGGATGCCCGCGAGGTTCTCCTCGAGGCGGTCCGAGAGCGATTCCTTCCGGTCGCGGACGTCGCGGAACCGCTCCCACATCCGTCCGCCGGTGTGCCTGGTGAACAGGACCAGCGGTGGAAGAATCGCCAGCGCGACGATCGCCAGGCGCCACTCGAGATACAGCAGCAGCCCGGTGACGCCGAAAACCATCACGGCCGCGAGGATCAGCGCCTCGGGCCCGTGGTGGAGGACCTCCTGGACCACGTTCATGTCGTCCACGATCCGCGAGAGCAGCCCGCCGGTCCGCCGGCGGTCGTGGAAGTTCATCGAGAGCTTCTGGAAGTGCCCGTAGAGGTCGTTCCGCAGGCGCGAGGTGATCCGCTGAGCGACCTCGTGCCCCCAGTACTCCTTCGTGGCCGCGAGGATCGTAAAGACGATCGCCACGCCCGCGATCGCCAATGCGTCGATGACCACCTGGGTCATGTTCCCGGCGGGGACGGCGACGTCGATGATGTGGCGGATCAGCAGCGGGGGCGCCAGCAGGAGCCCGAAAGCCACCACGTGCAGCATCTGGACGATGCTGAAGGTGCCCCAGCGGGGGCGGATGTAGATGCCGGCGAAGTCGTAAAGAAGTTTCACTCGCTCGCGGATGCGCATGGAAGGTCCTGTCGTTGGTGGGATTGCGGTATGTCGAATCCTAGCCGATCTGCGGCAGACAGTTCAAACCTGGGCCCGCATTCTCGCATTCCGCGCCCTAAGCTTCCTCATAAGGCCTTGAATGTCTCGGTTTGTCTTTGTCTCGGTTTGTCTTTGGAGACGGGGCTTCAGGGATGTAGGATGCTGACGCCTTTGAACAGGGGAGAACGACGTGGCTTCGCAACGCGTCAAGGTGGTCATCGTGGGCCATGACCGGGGCGGGTATGGGGAGGAGCTCGTCCGCGGCGTGGCCGGGTACGTCCGGGCCCACGCCGACTGGGACCTCTGCTATCAGTACGTGGACCGCATCGACGTCGAGGCCCTGCGCCATTGGGGCGTGGAGGGGGCGATCGCTCACGTACTGTCCTACGACGTGGCGGACCAGCTCAAGACGCTTGGTTGCCCGGTGATCAACATCGGCTCGCACTGCCAGGTCGACCGGATGCCCCGCGTGGCCGTCGACGACCGGGCGACGGGCGAGATGGCCGGGGAACACCTTCTCCAACGCGGGTACGAGAGCTTCGCGTACGTCGGGCACCGGGACCGGTGGTACAGCGACCTTCGCTTCGAGGGTTACGCCGCGAGCCTGCGCCAGCGTGAGGCTTGGGCCCGGCGGATTGACGTACCCTACTCCTGCGGGATGCGCATCGGCTGGTTGGCGCTGCGCGAGGCGGACGAGGTCATCGAGTTTTTCCGCTCGCTTCCGAGGCCCTGCGGGTTGTTCTCTCCGTTGGACAGCATAGCGCGGTCGCTGGCGATGATGGCGCGGGAGCTGGGGCTCCAGGTTCCCGACGACCTGGCGGTCCTCGGCGCCGGCGACACCGAGGCGATCTGCACCATTACCGAGCCGCACCTCTCCAGCGTTCGGTTGCCCATCGAGCAGGTGGGCTACCGGGCGGCGAAGGAACTCCGCCGCATCTTCGACGGTCAGGGCCCGACGAGCGAGACCGTCCTGATCCCGCCGGTGGGCGTGACGGGTCGGGCGTCCACGGATACCGTGGCCGTGCAGGACCCGCACGTGGGGCATGTGCTTCGCGTGCTGCGGAAGCGGTTCCACGAGCCGATCACTATCGAGGAGGTCGCCGATGAGGTCCCGATCTCCCGGCGGCGCCTGGAGGTGCACTTCAAGCGGATCGTCGGGCGGACCATGCGCCAGGAACTGGAGCGATTCCGCCTGAACGAGGCGCGGCGTCTTCTGGCCGAGGCGGAGTTGTCCTTCGAGGAGATCGCGCGGCGGTGCGGCTTCTCCAGCGCGTTCCACTTCAGCAGCGCCTTCCGGCGCGTCGAAGGCCAGACCCCCCGCGATTACCGCCGCCAGTGGCGTCAAGCGGACATGGGCTGAGAGGACCGGAAACGTCGCCCCGGCGCGGTTCGGCGGTCAACGCCCCTCGTCGTTGAGGCGTCCGAACCAGGGCAGCTCGCCGGGCTCGCCGGGTTCGAGGATCACCCAGTGCGCCATGCGGCGGGGGGCTTCGGGCGGTTCTCCGCCGACGGTCGGGACGGTTGCGGCGCACGCGACAATGAGGGCGATTCGTAGATTCATACCCCCAGTGTACAGGATTGCGCTCGCTGTTGTCCGGACGCTACCACCAGCGAAGCAGTCCGCGGCGGCGGTCCCGACCGGAGCGGCGTTCCTCTCCGCTGCGCTTGTCGGGCCCGTCGAAGGGCAGTTGCTCCTTGCGGCGATCTTCGCCGCTGCGGCGATCGTTCCCGCTTCGCACGCCGCCGTCCGGGGGCTGCGGGTCCACGAAATGGACCTTCCGAACCGCCGAGGCGACGGCGTAGACCTTCAGCGTGTTGGACTCCGTATCGGCCGGGAAGATGAAAAACCCCGGCATGTCCGCCCCGTAGCTGGGGGTCGCCCCGACCATCACCTCGCCATCGGCGAAGGTCACCTCGATGTGCCGCCCCTGGTAGGGCTGGTGTTCGACGAAGTGCTGGCGATCGTCCCGCCCCGGGTTGCCCTCGAAGGTTCGGACGAAGAAGACGGCTTTGAGCTGGGCGGTCTCGATGACCTGCGGCTCGGAGCCGGACGGGGCGTCGGGCGGCGTGACGTGGAAGAAGTGCACACCGGGGGCGAAGTTGCTCGTATGCCCCTTGATGATGCGCCCGTCCCGATATCGTGCGACGATCTTCTGCATGGACTGTGCCTGTCGGTTCTCCGCAATAGGTTATCGACGCCCGGGAATAGCGTCTGCAGCATATTTCATCACGAAGACAGGAGCAGGGATGCTCCGGGGGGGGATGTACGATTGCCGGCCCGGCCGGGCCCAACGGGCCGTGTTCCCCGGGTCGGCTCGCCCGTCGCCGGGTGAGGCGTCCATACCGTGGCGTTGCGACGCGCGCTCAGACGGGGTGGGCGGCGGCGAGCCTGGCGGCGGCTTCGGCGGTTTTGAGGGCCTCGATCCCGTTGGTCTCGGTGACCGCCCGCTGGCGCCCCGGGTCGCGCAGGTAGGCGACCTGGTCGGCCAGCAGGGTCCGGATGCTCTCGGCGTAGACGCCGAGCTTGTCCTCCGTCGGCTCGTAGCTCAGGCGGACCCGTCGGGTGACGGCCCGTCGAAGCCCCCGCCCCATCTTCGGCTCGCCGTCGAAGGTCTCGAGCGTCTCGAGATCCGCGTCCGGGCAGCAGTCTTCGAGGCGGGCGGCGCCCTGTTCGTCCACGGCGGCGTCCACCTCGAGCCGGAGGGGGATCCACCCGAAGACCTTCACGTCGCCCATCTCGCACATCAGGCGATGGTCGGCGCGGTCCATGGGGAGAATCTGGTCGAACCCGTGGTAGTGGCTGACCAGGGCCCCGCCCTCGTGGAGGACGTTGCAGGTTACCCGGTCTTCCTGGGCGCCGCCGTCGCGGCGAACCGTCTGGGCGCCCACGACGCGTCCGGGCCCGATCCAGCGGCGGTAGAGGTCGAAAAAGTGCACGCCGTGCTCGATGAAGATCCCTCCCGACGCCTCCGGCTGCCAGAACCAGTGCTCAGCGGGGAGGTTGTAGTCGGTTGCGCAGTTGGTCAGCCGCCCGGCGAGCACCCGCCCGAGCACGCCGGATTTGAGCACCCGGTCCGCCGCCTCGATCACGCCGTTGTAGCGCATCACGAAGTTCACCGGGCAGATGCGCTTTGCCCGCTCGGCGGCTGCGAGCATCTCTTCGCCTTCGGCGACGCTCATTGCCAGCGGCTTTTCGCAGAGCACGTGCTTGTTTCGCTCCAACGCCTGGAGGACGAGCCTGTGGTGCGAGTTCGGAGGCGTGGCGACGTGGACGATGTCCACGTTCGCATCGTCCATCAGTTCGATAGCGTCGGCGTAGGCGGCGGCGGAGTACTTCTCGGCGGCCAGGTCGGCCAGATCCTTGCGCACATCCGCAACCGCCGCGATGCGCACTTCCGGCATCTCCCGGAAGGCGTCGAGGCAGAACAGCCCGAACCCGCCGCACCCGATAAGTCCGATCCCGTACGGTGTCTGATCGTTCATGAATTCTCCTGTGGGGATTGTATGCCCCGCCGCCGCCGGCGACCAGCGAGGGCGGTCCGTTCGGGCTTGCAAAGGGCGGAGGCGTTGGCGGATAATCGCCCCGATGTCCGAGCAGACGAAATTACCGTTCCCCCGGCTCCGCCCTGTGGATCTCGAGCCGATCCCGGGCGAGCAGGTGGACGCGTTCCGGCTTCCTCCGGGCCCCGAGGGCGGCGGAACGTGAACCGGGGCGATGCGTTCCGGGTTGAATTCACCCGCGCCGGCCGGAGCCGCAGAGCATTCCGGAACGCCGCCGCCCCGGATGCCGCGAACGCGGACTCTCCGCGGAGCGGGGGCGGAGCGACACGGTCCTCCTCGGACTCCGGCTTCCCGAGCCCCGAGAGGGCGAACGTACCGACGCGGGTGCAGTTCACCCGATCGGCGAATACCTGAACCCCCCGGCGCACAGCAGCTTCCGGCGGCCTCCGGGAACCGGACCGCCTCCGAAGCGTAGAAAGCATCTATGTTTGGCACTGTCCGCAAACTGTTTCTCAAGGCGATCGGCGGGACGCGGAACGAGCGGATCGTCCGCGGCCGAATGAACTGGGTCCGCGCGCAGGTCAACCCGCTGGAGCAGGAGCTTCGCGCCCTCGGGGACGACGAGCTGTGCGCCCGCAGCGAGGCGCTGCGGCAACGTCGCCAAGGCGGCGCTGCGCGGGACAGCGTCAAGCCCGAAGCGTTCGCCCTGGTCCGCGAGGCCTCCCGGCGGGCGCGGGCGCACCGCCAGTTCGACGTCCAGCTCGTCGCCGGGAGCAACCTCGACAACGGGTGGATCGCCGAGGAGGCCACCGGCGAGGGCAAGACCATCGCCTGCTACCCGGCGATCTACATGGCCT